>NZ_JBHUXV010000106.1:0-33914 GCF_042669125.1 Streptomyces sp. NPDC057253
CACTTGTGCTGCTGCGGCCCAGTCCCTGCGGGGACTACGCCGACTTGCGGCTGTCCCGGGGATGAACCGCGATGTTCATCGCCCCGGATCGAAGAACCGCCAGACGCTCCTCGAGGACCTCTTCGAGCTCCTCACGGGTGCGTCGCTCCATCAGCATGTCCCAATGGGTACGCGCGGGCTTGGCCTTCTTTTCCTCAGGGCCGTCGCCGTCAACCAGGAGTGCCTGGGCCCCGCAGACCTTGCACTCCCACTCCGGCGGGATCTCCGCCTCGACCGAGAAGGGCATCTCGAAGCGGTGCCCCTTCTCGCATGCGTACTCCACGGCCTGGCGCGGGGCCAGGTCGATGCCGCGGTCCGTCTCGTAGCTGGTCACCACGAGGCGCGTGCCGCGAAGAGCTCGCTCACTCATGAATCGTGCCTCCCGGGCTTGTCGCCCACAGGACAGGTGTCGCTGTCGTCGTCATACCGGTCAACGTCCGGTCGGCGGTAAAGATTCCCGTTCCGGGTCCCGTCCCGGGCAATGCGTCGCCGTCGTAGCCGCCCCTTGTTGTACCCACCAGCGCCCGGTTTGTCACATCTGCTAGCAGATGTCACCCAGCGTTTCGGCATCTTTGACGCGCAGTAACGGTACGCCTGGCAGGCCAAACGCGTACACTACAGCGCTTTGGTGTTGAACGCTAAATCCTTTCGGGTACGGGATTGCCCGCGTCGCTGATCGCCTGGCGCACCGGAACCCTCGCGAGCAGGGCGAATCCGATGACGAAGAAGGCCACCAGCGAGATGATCGCGTCGCGATAACTTCCGGTCAGCTGGTAGGTGAGCCCGAACAGCAGCGGCCCCAGCCAGCTCATGCCCCGGTCGCTCATCTCGTACGCCGAGAAGTACTCGGCCTCCTTGCCGGGCGGCACGAGATGGGAGAACAGGGAGCGGGACAGGGCCTGGCTGCCGCCGAGCACCAGCCCGATCCCGGACGCCAGGACGAAGAACCACACGGGAGCGCCGGCGGGCAGGAAGTACCCGGCCCCCAGGATCACCGCCCAGGCGACCAGTGAGCCGAGGATCGTGCGCTTGGCCCCGTGGGTCCGCGCGAGCCGGCCGAGCGCCAGCGCCCCCGCCACCGCGAGCACCTGGACCAGGAGCACCGCTGCGATGAGGGTCGACTGGCCGAGGCCCAGTTCCTCGGAGCCGTAGACCGACGCCTGGGAGATGACGGTCTGGATGCCGTCGTTGTAGATCAGGTACGCCAGCAGGAAGGCCAGGGTGAGCGGGTGGCGGCGCATGTCGCGGACGGTGGCGGCGAGCTGCCGGAAACCCGGGGCGGTCGACTCCCTGGTGGGGGAGCTGCGGTCGCGCAGCCGTCGTAGCGGAATCAACGCGAAGGCGCCCCACCACAGGCCCGCCGAGGCCAGACAGATGCGGACCGCGGCGCTCTCGGAGAGACCGAAGGAGTCGTGGCCCAGGTAGAGGACGAGGTTGGCGACCAGGACCAGGGCGCCCGCTGCGTAGCCGAAGGCCCAACCCCTGGACGAGACCGCGTCGCGCTCCTCGGGCGGGGCGATCTGCGGGAGGTAGGAGTTGTAGAGCATGGTCCCCACGGACTGCGCGGCGTTCGCGACGACCAGGAGGAGGCCGCCGAGGAGATAGCGGTCGCCGCCGAGGAAGAACATGCCGGTCGTGGCCGCGGCCCCGGTGTAGGCGGCGGCCGCGAGCAGGGGCTTCTTACGGCCGCTGCGGTCGGCGGCGGCGCCCACCAGCGGCATCACCAGCACGGCCACGATCACCGAGAGGGAAACCGAGTACGCGAAGAAGGAACCGGCCCGCACCGGGACGCCCAGCGGGTGGACGTAACCGTCCGCGTCCGCCGCGTGCTTGGCGACCGAGGTCAGATAGGGGCCGAGGAACACGGTGAGCACGCTCGTCGAGTAGACGGAGCACGCCCAGTCGTAGAAGTACCAGCCGCGCTGCTCGCGCCGCCGTTCGGCGGCCTCGTCCGCCGAGCCCGCCCGCACGGTGTCGGTGCCCACCCGTGCCCTCGCTTCCCCGTGAAGGTGCCGTGCGCGGACCGGTGCCGGGACGGGTCAGACCCAGGTGCCCCGGTCCTCCATGACCTTGCGCAGTGTGTCGATGTGATCGGTCATGATGCCATCGACTCCCAGGTCCAGGAGCCGGTGCATGCGCTCGGCCTCGTTGACGGTCCACACGTGCACCTGGAGCCCGCGCGCGTGGGCGGCGCGCACGAAGCGGTGGTCGACCACCTGGATGCCGGACTGGACCTCGGGCACCTGGGCGGCGACGGCCGAGCTGCGCAGCGCCGCCGGTACTCCCCATGAACGCAGCCGGAGGTTCAGCACGCCCCGGGTGCCGTACGACGTCGCCAGGCGCGGCCCGGCCAGCCGCTGGGCGCGCATCACCCGCGCCTCGGAGAAGGAGCCGACGCAGATCCGGTCCCAGGTGTCGGTGCGCTCCACGAGATCCAGGAGCGGCAGGAGGGCCGGCTCGGCCTTCACGTCGATGTTCCAGCGGGCGTCGGGGAAGGTCTCCAGGAGCTCCTCGAAGAGCGGCACCGGCTCCTTGCCCGCCACGCGCGCGTGCCGTACCTCGGCCCAGGGCAGGTCGGCTATCCGGCCCGCGCCGTCGGTGACCCGGTCCAGGGTGGTGTCGTGGAAGGCGACCAGCCTGCCGTCCGCGGTGGCGTGGACGTCGGTCTCCAGATACCGGTAGCCCGTCTCCACCGCCCGCCGGAACTGGAACGCGGTGTTCTCCAGACCGTCCGCCGCCCCGCCCCGGTGGGCGAAGGGGAGGGGGCCGGGGTGGTCGAGGTAGGGGTGGCGTATCCGCGAGGTCACGGACGCAGTATCGCTCCCCGCGGTTGCCCAGCGGCAACGACCGTGCTGCCGTCGGATGCCGGGGACACGGCGAACACCCGCAGGAAGAGCTGGGCGAGCGGGCCGATGGACAGCGCGTACAGGACGGTCCCGACGCCGATGGTGCCGCCGAGGACGAACCCGGTGACCACCACGGCCACTTCGATCGCGGTCCGCATCAGCCGGATCGAGCGCCCCGTGCGGCGGTGCAGTCCGGTCATCAGACCGTCCCTCGGACCCGGGCCGAAGCGGGCCGCGATGTAGAGGCCGGTGGCGACGCCGTTGAGCAGGACGCCGGCCAGCAGGACAGGGATCCGCAGGGCGAGACCGTGCACGTCGGGGACGGCGGCGAGCGTGGCGTCCATGGCGATGCCGACCACGAAGACGTTGGAGACGGTGCCGAGCCCCGGCCGCTGGCGCAGCGGGATCCACAGGAGCAGCACCGCGGCGCCCACGATGATGGACACCACTCCGATGGACAGGCCGGTGAGTTCGGCGAGGCCCTGATGCAGCACGCCCCAGGGCTCCAGGCCCAGGCCCGCCTCGACGAGCAGCGCGGAACTGGCTCCGTACAGAGCGAGCCCGACGTACAGCTGGATCAACCGTCGCCCGAGACGGCTCTGTGCGGACAAGGCGGGTCCCCCTGATCGTGAAGGGTGCGAGGTGGTGCGAGTGGCCTGACGCATGACACCCTGTGGCTTGGGATGGCATGCCATCCATGGCCAATTCCGGGAAGGTGGACTGATTTCAGTGGCGCAGTGGACCTCTGCGGTGGGTGCCGCCCAACTCGCCCGGCTGCTCAACTCCCAGCAGGACCGCCCGGCCGGCGCCGGCACGCGCCGCCCCCCGGCCTACCGCGCTCTCGCCGACGGCATCCGCCTGCTGGTCCTGGAGGGCCGGGTCCCGGTGGCGGCCCGCCTGCCCGCGGAACGCGAGCTGGCCCTCTCCCTGTCCGTCAGCCGTACGACCGTCGCGGCGGCCTACGAGGAGCTGCGGGCCGAGGGATTCCTGGAGTCCCGGCGCGGCGCGGGCAGCTGGACCGCGGTCCCGGCCGGGAACCCGCTCCCCGCCCGCGGCCTGGAGCCGCTCCCGCCCGAAGCCCTCGGTTCGATGATCGACCTGGGCTGCGCGGCCCTGCCCGCCCCCGAGCCCTGGCTGACCCGGGCGGTGCAGGGCGCTCTGGAGGAGCTGCCGCCGTACGCCCACACCCACGGCGACTACCCGGCGGGCCTGCCCGCCCTGCGCGCGATGATCGCCGAGCGCTACACCGCGCGCGGGATCCCGACCATGCCCGAGCAGATCATGGTCACGACGGGCGCGATGGGCGCCATGGACGCGATCTGCCATCTGTTCGGGGGCCAGGGTGAGCGCATCGCGGTCGAGTCCCCGTCCTACGCGAACATCCTCCAGCTGATGCGGGAGGCGGGTGCCCGGCTCGTGCCCGTCGCGATGGCGGAGGGCTTGACCGGCTGGGACATGGACCGCTGGCGTCAGGTCCTGCGGGACGCGGCACCCCGGATCGCCTACGTCGTCGCCGACTTCCACAATCCGACCGGCGCGCTGGCCGGCGAGGACCAGCGGCGGGGGCTGGTGGAGGCGGCGCGGTCCGCGGGGACCGTGCTGGTGGCCGACGAGACGATGACGGAGCTGTGGCTCGACGACGACGTCACCATGCCGCGCCCGGTGTGCGCCTTCGACCCGGCCGGCTCCACCGTGGTCACCGTCGGCTCCGCCAGCAAGGCGTTCTGGGCGGGGATGCGCATCGGCTGGGTCCGGGCGGCTCCGGACGTCATCCGCAGCCTGGTCGCCGCGCGGGCCTACGCCGACCTCGGCACCCCGGTCCTCGAACAGCTGGCCGTGAACTGGCTGTTCAGCACCGGGGGCTGGGAGCACGCCGTGGAGCTCCGCCGAGGCCAGGCCCGGGAGAACCGGGACGCGCTGGTGACCGCGGTACGCAGGGAACTCCCGTCATGGGAGTTCGAGGTCCCCCGGGGCGGCCTGACGCTGTGGGTGCGGGCCGGGGGGTTGTCCGGGTCGCGGCTGGCGGAGGTGGGGGAGCGGGTAGGGGTCCGGGTTCCCTCGGGTCCGCGCTTCGGGGTCGACGGGGCTTTCGAGGGGTACGTGCGGCTGCCGTTCACGGTGGGGGGCGCGGTGGCGGAGGAGGCGGCGGCCCGGCTGGCCGCGGCGGCCAGGGTGGTGGAGAACGGCGGCTCGGCCGGCGGAGAATCACCACGCACCTTCGTGGCTTGAGAAGGCTGACCGGACCCACCTCAGGGGCGCGGGGAACTTCGCGACCAGCCCTCCACGGACCCGCAGCCGCAAGACCGGCCGGCACCCCTACGGCGCTTCCGCGACCACCGCTTCAGAAGCCACCGCTTCCGAGGCCACCGCTTCCGAAGCCACCGCATCCGAGGGCACCGTCTCCCCGTCGGCCGGAGTGGTCCGCTCCGGCAGCAACGCCAGCACCGCCTGCCGGTCCGCCTCACTCGTCGCGTCGTCGTACGGATCCGGGGTCGCCGGAACCTGGAGCCGATGCACCGGCCCCGTCCCCAGGCGGGCGTACCCCCGCCCGGGCGGCACCTGCGTGACGGGAGTCGTGTGCGGCGGCGCCCCGAGCACGGCCTCCAACTGCTCCGCCGTCGCCGGCCCCAGCACGACACGCGCGCGCGTGTGCTGCCGTACTGGATCGCTCAACGCCTCCGCGCTGTCGAACTGGTCGGCCACCACCACCGTGACATTCGCCGCCCGACCGTGTCGCAGGGGGACCTGGAGCAGGGACTGCGGATCC
The DNA here is from genome assembly GCF_042669125.1 of Streptomyces sp. NPDC057253. Taxonomy (NCBI): domain Bacteria; kingdom Bacillati; phylum Actinomycetota; class Actinomycetes; order Kitasatosporales; family Streptomycetaceae; genus Streptomyces; species Streptomyces sp. NPDC057253. The sequence goes on from NZ_JBHUXV010000106.1 coordinate 5,653, forward strand.
TTGCGGCCGTCCGCGGCGGCGAGGTGGGTGAAGGCGGTGGGGCGGTCGAGCAGGATCCACAGGGGTCGCTTGGTGTCGTCCGGGGCCGGCCGGCCCGCCTGGCGGGCGCGGTTGGTCGCGATCAGGCGGCGCTCGGTCTCGGTCGCCGCCCACTCCAGGCTGGCCAGCGCCCCCGCCAGCCCGCACTCGACCGCGAGCACGCCGTCCCGGCCGGTCAGGCACGCGTACTCGCCGGTGCCGCCGCCCTCGACGATGACGACATCGCCGTACTGGAGGGCCTGGAGCGCGATCGAGCGCAGCAAGGTGGAGGTGCCGCTGCCCGGCTGGCCCATGACCAGCAGATGCGGCTCGGTGGAGCGGATGCCGGTGCGCCACACGACCGGCGGGACGTCGCGCTGCTCGTCGCCGTGGCCGAGCGGGAGGGTGCGCTGGACCTGGGTGGGGTCGGTGAAGCCGAGGACCGTCTCGCCCGGGGCGGTGACGAAGCGCTGGGCGGCGATGTCGGTGGGGAGCGGGGCCAGGACGGTGACGGTGAGTTCGTTGCCCTCCTCGTCCCAGGTGAAGTGGTACTCGCGGCCGCGGCCCGACTTGGCGTGCAGCAAGTGCTCGATGCGGGCCCGGGACTCGGCCTCGCCGTCGGTGAAGTAGGCGGGGTAGCGGATCAGCAGATGGGTGATGCGGCCGGTGGCGTCGAAGTCGTAGGCGGGGAAGGCCTTCTCCCACTCGCCGCCGTGCGTGTACAGCGGCTCCGGGTCCTCGGCGGCCGAGAAGTACGGGACGAGGGCTTCGTACAGCGACTGGAGGCGCTGTGTCTGCGACTCGTCGGGTCCTTCCGGCTCCGGGGACTTGCGCTCCCGGCCCTGCCAGGCCGCCGCCGCCATCAGGCTGATGACGGCGAGCAGCGGGCCGTACGGGACGAGCGCGACGACCAGGACCACCGAGGCCACCAGGAAAAGCAGCGGCCCGCGCCTGTCCTTGGGGGTCTCGGCCCATCTGCGCCGCCCGGCCGAGGCCAGCCGGCGCAGACCGCGGGTGATCGTGATCAGCGGGTGGAGGACGTCGGTGGCGCTGTCGGCCGCCGTCCGGGCCAGCTCCCGGCTCCGGGCGATCTGCGCGCTGCCTGTGCTCAGGATGCGGGGGAGGGGGCGGCGGGCCACGGCTGTCTCCTGATGGTGCGTACGGACGGGACGGACGGCGTCAGAACTTGATGCCGCCGAGGAGGCTCGCCAGGCTCTCGCCGCCGGCCTTGATGCTCGGGGCGATGGCCGTGCTGGCCAGGTAGAAGCCGAACAGCGCCGAGATCAGGGCGTGGGAGGCCTTGAGCCCGTCCTTGCGGAAGAAGATGAAGACGACGATGCCGAGCAGTACGACGCCCGAGATGGAGAGGATCATGTGGTGCTCCTGGTTCGTGGGGACAGTCACCATGAGTACTTCCAGGATCACAGCATGTATCCATACGACAAAAGGTGCAATTGGGTGAATTTCTGAGGATTTCACTGGGTCGGCCGAGCCGTGGCGATCTTTACCTCCGGCACTTCGGGTCATGTGCGGCGCGAGCCAGTACCCTTGCGATTCACCTGAACGGTTGTATGAGAGGCGGTCCGGCCGATGAGCGAAGCCCCCGACCCCGAGGTCGTGGAGCTGGCGACGAAGATCTTCGATCTGGCCCGGCAGGGGCAGACCGAGGCGCTCGTGGCGTACGTCGACGCCGGTGTCCCGGCAGGCCTCACCAACGACCGCGGGGACTCGCTCGTGATGCTCGCCGCCTACCACGGCCACGCGGACGCGGTACGCGCGCTCGTCGCCCGCGGGGCGGCGGCCGGCGGCGTCAACGACCGGGGGCAGACACCGCTCGCCGGAGCGGTCTTCAAGGGCTCCGAGGGAGTCATCAAGGCTCTGCTCGAAGGCGGCGCCGACCCGGCCGAGGGCACGCCCTCGGCCGTCGACACCGCCCGGATGTTCGGCCGGACAGAACTGCTCGAATTGTTCGGCGCACACTGATCCACATGTTCTGACCAGCGAAAACACAGACAACGGGGGAGGCGGTACAGGGCCGCCGAAATTTCGGTCGCGGCAGATGGAAGTGCCGAGTCATCATGACCTCGTGGTTCACGGACGGGATGACTGGGCAGGTGATGCCGCACCGCGTGGACCGTGAAGCGGTCCGCATGGGCCACCGACGAGAGGCAGAGGAAGATGGCTTACAGCAAGCAGGAAACGGCGGGCGCCCCGACGTGTTGTCACGCGGCCAGGTAATGCACGTCCCCGGTTGCGTCGACGCTTGATGTGAGGCTGTTTCCCATGTTCGATCCGGTCATAGCGCCCAGCGGTACGCTGCTCGGCCTGCTCCAGCGGGGCCGCGGCGACGGCACGCTGCACGCGCTCACCGCCCCGCGCGCCGAGGCGCTCGCGGCCCTGAACCACTGCGTGCTGCGCGATCCCCGCCACGACTGGCAGGTGGAGAACCGCTCCCTGTACTACGCCCGCCTTTATCTCGATCTCAACGGCGAGCTGGACGAGATCGAGGCGCACCTCTTCGAGGTGGACGACGTCTTCGACACCGAGGAGTCACGCACGGGCCTCGCCCTCGCCGTCCTCGGCCATCTCGCCTCCTACGGCAGGCGCGACGCGCTCGAACTGCTGCGCAGGTACGCCGCCTCGGGCTCCAACTGGGCCTGGGCGCTGGACGAACTGGCGCTGCGGGACGACGACGCGGGCCTGCGTGCCCTCGCCGCTCCCGTACTCGCGCGCTTCGGGACCGATCCCGAGGGCGAGGCCGAGCTGGCCGCCGCCGTCCGGGACGCCTTCGAGCCGCGGCCATGGCGGCTGTGGGCCGACGATCCGCGCGAATCCGTCTCCACGCGTGTGCGTGCCGCTCAGGAGGCGGGCTGTTTCGACCGCTGGCAACGCCAGATGCGACCTACCGGGCCCCGTCCGGGGTGGAGCGTGCGGGCCGTCTTCGAGTGGGCCCAGCAGGGCGTCGAGCGAGGGGCCGCGCTGCATGTGCCCGCCGCCCGCTGCCTGGCCGCCGTGGCGGCCCCCGAGGACCGGCCCGAGATCCTCGCGGCCGCCGAGGACGGCACCGACGGAGCGCGCTGCACCGCGCTGCGCTACCTGGCCGACAGCAATGACCCCGCCGCCTTCGACCTGATCGAGCTGGCCGTGGCGACCGGCTCCGCGGCCGTCGTGGAGGCCGCGCTCGACTCCTTCGAACGCATGCGCAGTATCGCCGCCGTCGACCGGGCCCGCGGCTGGGCCCGACGGCCCGATCCGCTGGGCGCCGCCGCCGGACGCATGCTCGCCTGTCTGGGCGGAGCCCAGGACAAGGACCTCGTGCTCGCGGCCCTCAGGGAGGCCGTACGGGGCGAGGGCCCCGACGCCCCGACCCTGTGGACCCTCGTCGATGGCGCCGGACGGCTCGGCATCGCCTGCGCCGCCCCCGTGCTGCGCCATGTCTACCGGGAGACGGCCTCCTCCCATCTCCGGGGCCGCGCCGCTCACGCGCTCGCCGCCACCGACCCCTCCTTCCCCACCGGCTTTGCCGTCGAATGCCTCTGGGACTGCGAGGAGACCACCCGCGAGATCGCCGCCCGGCACGCCGAGACCGGCGACGCCCGGGTCGTGGAACGACTGCGCAGGCTCGCCGCCGACCCGGCCGAGGAGGCCGAGGTCCAGACAGTCGTCCGCAGCCGCATCGGACCGGACACCGCCGCCATGTGACAGCCGCTCTGAGAGGGCACCGCCGGGCACCGTCGCGCCCGGCCGGTGAACTCGGGATGACCCGCGGGTCAGGTCGGCATGGACACGGCCTGACCTGCGAGGGTGCGCAGCGCAACGCTCATGGGACGTTCATCGTTCGCAAAGATCCACGTTGACGCGGCCACGTCCAGTACGGCGACAACACCGGTATGCGTGTCGTCATAGTGACCGAATCCTTTCCCCCCGATGTGAACGGCGTGGCCCACTGCGCGCTCCAGACCGCCCGGCACCTCGTAGATCGCGGTCACCTCCCGCTCGTCGTCGCGCCGGCCACCGCGTCCGGCCCCGGGCCAGGCGTGGACGCCCTTGCGCCCTGCCCTGTCGTCCGTGTCCCCTCCCTCCCGCTCCCGGGCTACCCCCAGGTCCGCGTCGCCCTCCCCAGCAGGCGCGTGGCCGCGGCGATCGCCGAGCACCGTGCCGACGTCGTCCACCTGGCCAGCCCCTTCGTCCTCGGCGTCCGCGGCATGGCCGCCGCCGCCCGGCTCGGCATCCCCGCCGTGGCCGTCTACCAGACCGATCTCGCCGGATACGCCCGCACCTACGTGCACGCGGGCGAGGCCGCCGCCTGGCGCCGCATCCGCTCCGTCCACGCCGCCGCCGACCTCACCCTCGCCCCGTCCAGCGCGTCCCTGCACGACCTGGAGGCGCACGGTGTGCCCCGGGTCAAGCTGTGGCCGCGGGGCGTCGACACCGTCCGCTTCCGCCCCGAACTGCGTGACGAGACCCTGCGCCGGCAGCTCGCCTCGAACGGCGAGGTGATCGTCGGATACGTCGGCCGGCTCGCCCCCGAGAAGCACGTCGAGCTGCTGGCCGACGCCTGCCGCCTGGAGGGCGTCAAGGTCGTGGTGGTCGGCGACGGGCCGAGCGAGCCCTCGCTCACCGAGGCCCTGCCCGGCGCGGTCTTCCTGGGCCGTCGCACGGGCGACGAACTCGCCCGCGTCTTCGCCTCCTTCGACGTCTTCGCGCACACCGGCCCCTTCGAGACCTTCTGCCAGACCGTGCAGGAGGCCATGGCCAGCGGTGTGCCCGTCGTCGCGCCCGCCGCCGGGGGCCCGCTGGACCTGGTCGCCCACGGGCGCACCGGGTTCCTCGTCCCGCCGCGCGACCCGGCCGCCGTACGGGACGCGGTCCGGTCCCTGGCCGCCGACCCCCGGCTGCGTGCCGCGTTCGGCTCCGCCGCGCGGGCCCTGGTCGAGGGGCGCACCTGGGCGGCCGTCGGCGACCAGCTGATCGGCCACTACGGCGCCGTCCTCGCCGGCCGGAAGACGGCGGTGGCGGCATGAGCGGACAATCGCTGCGGATCGTCCGGCTCGCCAACTTCGTCGCCCCCGCCTCGGGCGGCCTGCGCACCGCCCTGCGCGAGCTCGGCAAGGGCTACCAGGCCGCCGGGCACGAGCCGGTGCTCGTCGTGCCCGGGGACCGCGCGAGCGACCGGCGGACCGAGCAGGGGCGCGTCATCACCCTGCCCGGCCCGCTGCTCCCCGGCACCGGCGGTTACCGCGTCCTCGCCGACAAACGGCGGGTGGCCCGGCTCCTGGAGGAGCTCGCCCCGGACCGCCTGGAGGTCTCCGACCGGACGACCCTCAGGTGGACCGGCAAGTGGGCCCGCCGCGCCCGCGTCCCCGCCGTGATGGTCTCCCACGAGACCGCGGACGGTGTGCTGCGCACCTGGGGGCTGTCGGAGAACGCCGCCCGGCGCGCCGCCGACGCCCTCAACGTCCGTACGGCCCACACGTACGCGCGCGTGGTGTGCACCACGGAGTTCGCCGAGCGGGAGTTCGTGCGGATCGGGGCGCGCAATGTCGTACGGGCCCCGCTGGGCGTCGATCTGGTCGAGCGGCGCCCGGCGCTGCGCGACCCGGGGCTCAGGGACCGGTACGCGCGCGCGGACGAGACGCTCCTTGTGACGTGCACCCGGCTGTCCGTGGAGAAGCGGCCGAGTACGGCCCTGGACGCCGTGGAGTCGCTGGTGCGCCGCGGCCGGCGGGCGGTGCTCGTGGTGGCCGGGGACGGGCCGCTGCGGCCGCGCCTGGAGCAGCGGGCGCGGGAGCGCGGGCTGCCGGTGACCTTCCTCGGGCACGTCTCGGACCGCGGGCTGCTCGGCGCGCTCCAGGCCACCGCCGACGTGTGCCTGGCCCCCGGACCCGCCGAGACCTTCGGGCTCGCCGCGCTGGAGGCCATGGCCTGCGGCACGCCGGTCGTGGTCAGCGCCTCCTCCGCGCTGCCGGAGGTGATCGGCTCCGCCGGGGCCGTCGCCGCCGACCGCGGGGAGGCGTTCGCGGACGCCGTGGACCTGCTGCTCGCGCGCACGGAGGCCGAGCGCCGCGGGATCGCACGCGCGCGTGCGGAGTGCTTCGGCTGGGACGCGGCGGTGCGGGCGTTCCTCGCCGCGCACGACGCGGAGGCGTTTGTACGGCGTTCTGTGCGCGGGGGTGTGGCGTGAGCGGGGGCGTGTCATGACAGGCATGCGGTTCGTGGCCCTCGGTGACTCGCTCACCGAGGGCGTGGGGGATCCCGTGGGCGACGGGTGGCGCGGCTGGGCCGCGCTGCTCGCCGGCGGGCTGTCCGACGGGGACGTCGAGTTCACCAACCTCGCGGTGAGCGGGGCCCAGACGCGGGACGTGCTGGAGCGGCAGCTCCCGGCGGGACTCGCCCTGCGGCCGGACGTCGTGTCCGTGGTCGTCGGTGTCAACGACACCCTGCGCTGCACCTTCGACATCCAGGCGGTCGCCGCCCGGCTGGACCGGGTGTACGCGGCCTGCACCGAACAGGGCGCACTGCTGCTCACGGCATGTCTGCCCGACCCCGGGACGATGCTCGGGCTGCCGGGCGCGCTGTCACGGCCGCTGGCCCGGCGGCAGCGGTCGGTCAACACCGTGGTGCACGCGCTGTCCGAGCGGTACGGGGCGGTGCATCTGCACGCGGCCGAGGGCGAGTGGACCACCGACCGGGCCATGTGGAGCGCGGACCGGTTGCATCCCGGTGAGCAGGGTCACCGGCAGCTCGCGTCGAGGTTCCACGCGTTGCTCGCGGAGGGCGGGCAGGCGACCGGCACCGCACCCTCGCCCGAGCCGGAGTTTCCTGCTCCCACCAGGTCGGCGAGCCTGTGGTGGCTGGCGACGGCCGGCACGGGGTGGGTGGCCAGGCGGTGCACCGATCTGCTGCCCCAACTGCTGGCGCTGGCCGCCGACGAGACGCGGCACCGCGTGCGGGGCACGAGCGCCCGGCTCGACCTGCGGACGGCCCACGCGGTCTCCACGGCGTTGGCGGCCCTGTCCGTGGCGGAGCACAGACCGGAGGCCGCCTAGGGATTCGGCCCGCCGAGAGCTCACCCGCGCGGATGCCGGCTCCGTCCAGAGGCTCATCGGGAGGCTCATCGCCGCCGTACGGCCAGGAAGCGCACCGGTGTTCCCGGTACCGCCTGGGCCGCCGCCGGCAGGTCCGGCTCGCGGACCACTGCGATCACCGGATAGCCGCCGGTGGTCGGGTGGTCGGCGAGGAAGACCACCGGTCTGCCGTCGGGCGGCACCTGGACCGCCCCCAGGACCATTCCCTCGCTGGGCAGTTCACCCGTGAGCCGCCGCTCCAGGGCGGGCCCGACGGTGCGCAGGCCGATGCGGTTGCTCGCCGAGGACACCTGGAAGGTGCGGGTCGTGAAGGCCCGCACCGCTTCCGGGGTGAACCAGCCGTCCCGGGGGCCCAGCGTGACACGCAGGACCAGCTCGGTGGGGGGCGCGGGCTGCGGGGCGGTGTCCACACGCGTGTGGAGCGCTGCCGGTGTGCCCAGGGGCAGTATCACGCCGTCCGTGAGGGGAGGCGGGCCCAGGCCCGACAGGAGGTCGGTGGAGCGGCTGCCGAGGACCGGCTCCACCAGGATGCCGCCGGCGACGGCCACATAGCTGCGCACCCCTGACAGGGCCGTGCCGACGGTCAGGAGCGCTCCCGCCGGTACGCGGACCGGCGCGCCCCAGGATGCCGGGCGGCCGTCCACCGTGACCGGACAGGGGGCGCCCGTGACGGCCACGGTGACCGTCGAGCGGGGGCGCAGCGCACAGCCGTTGAGCGTGGTCTCCAGGACGGCCGCCTCGGGTCGGTTGCCGGCCAGGCGGTTGGCGAGGGCGGCCGCGGGGCCGTCGAGGGCGCCCGAGCGGGGCACGCCGAGGTGGGCGTGGCCGGGACGGCCCCGGTCCTGGACGGTGGTCAGGGCACCGGCCCGGACGACGAAGAGGGCGCGGTCGGTCACGGCGCCTCCCCGACGTGAAGGGGGCGGCGCGTCATCGGCGCCCGGACGGTCCGGTCGGTCACGGCGCCTCCACGAAGCGGACCCGTGTGCCCGGTGACAGGAGTGCCGCCGGGACGCGTGCGTGGTCCCACAGGACCGCGTCCGTGGTCCCGATAAGCTGCCAGCCGCCCGGCGACGAGCGCGGGTACACGCCCGTGTACGGGCCCGCGAGCGCCACCGAGCCCGCCGGGACGGCTGTGCGCGGGGTGGCCCGGCGCGGGACGTCGTAGCGGGCCGGCAGACCGGTGAGGTAGCCGAAACCGGGGGCGAATCCGCAGAAGGCGACGGTGAACTCGGTACCAGCGTGGATGCGGGCCACCTCCCGGGTGGAGACGCCCCAGTGCGCGGCCACGTCGGCCAGGTCCGGGCCGTCGTAGCGCACCCGGAGTTCGACCACCTCCCGCGCGCGTGGGGGAGCGGGCGGCACCTCGGCGGCGGTGAGTTCGGCGGCCAGGCGGGCCGGGTCGGTGAGGCCGTCCAGGAGGACGGTACGGGCGGCCGGGACGATCTCGCGGACCGCCAGCGAGCCCTCCGCGCGGCGCCGCACCAGCTCGGCGTGCAGGGCCTGGGCCTCCTCGCCCGAGCCCACCTCGACGAGCAGGGCGTCGTCACCGACCGGCAGCGTCCTCATACGAAGGCCTCCACCCGGATGCCCGAGGATTCCAGCCGCTCCCGGACCCGTCGGGCCAGCTCCACCGCGCCCGGCGTGTCCCCGTGCAGGCACAGGGAGCGGGCCTCGACACCGATGCGCGCCCCGGAGCGGGCGGTGACCGCGTGGTCCCGGGCCAGGTGCAGCGAGCGCTCCACCACGGCCTCCGGATCGGTGACCACCGCGCCCTCCTGGCCGCGGGGCACGAGCGTGCCCTGTTCCGTGTATGCCCGGTCCGCGAAGGCCTCCGTGACGCCGGTCAGACCCGCCGCGCGGGCCGCTTCCAGCAGCCGCGAGCCGGGCAGGCCGAGCACGGGCAGTGTGGCGTCCGCGAGGAGCACGCCGTCGACGACCGCGGCGGCCTGCTCCTCGTCGTGCACGACCCGGTTGTACAGCGCTCCGTGCGGCTTGACATAGGACACGCGGGTGCCGGCCGCCCGGGCGAAGACCTCCAGGGCGCCGATCTGGTAGGCCACCTCGGCCGTCAGCTCGGCGGACGGCACGTCCATCGCGCGCCGCCCGAACCCGGCCAGGTCCCGGTAGGAGACCTGGGCGCCGATCCGCACCCCGCGGGCGGCCGCCAGCTCGCACACCCGCCGCATGGTGACCGCGTCCCCGGCATGGAACCCGCAGGCCACGTTGGCGCTGGTGACGACGGTCAGCAGGCGCTCGTCGTCGGTCAGCTGCCAGCGGCCGAAGCCCTCGCCGAGGTCGGCGTTCAGATCGATCGAGGTCATGGAACTCTCGGTTCTCCTTTCGGGCACTCTTCAGCCCACTCCTGTCAGGCCACTCGGTACTGCTCGTCGCGCGCGTCCGTCAGGAACATCTGGCCCGGCGCGTGGGTGAGGGCGAACGGCGGGCGCGAGGCCATCACCGCGGCCTGCGGGGTCACTCCGCAGGCCCAGAACACCGGGATGTCGTCCGGTTCGGCGTCGACGGGGTCGCCGAAGTCCGGCCGGTCGAGGTCGTCGATGCCGAGCCCGGCGGGATCACCGCAATGCACGGGGCTGCCGTGCACCGCCGGGAGCAGGCTGCTCTCCCTGATGGCGGCCGCCAGGTGCTGCGGCGGCACCGGGCGCATGGAGACCACCATGGGTCCGTGCAGCCGCCCCGCGGGACGGCACTGTCGGCTGGTCACGTACATGGGAACGTTCCGGCCCTGCTGAATGTGCCGGATCGGGACACCCGCCCCCGAAAGTGCCCACTCGAAGGTGAAACTGCAGCCGATCAGGAAGGAAACCAGGTCGTCGCGCCAATAGGCGCGCACGTCCGTCGGCTCGTCCACCAGCTCGCCGTCCTGCCACACCCGGTAGCGCGGCAGATCGGTGCGCAGGTCCGCGCCGTCCGCGAGGACGGTGGTCCAGTCCCCGGCGTCCGTGACGTCGAGGACCGGGCACGGCTTGGGGTTGCGCTGGCAGAACAGCAGCATGTCGTACGCCCAGTCGGCGGGCACCGAGATCAGGTTGACCTGGGTGTGGCCGGCCGCGACCCCGGCGGTGGGGCCGGCCAGGCCCGCGCGGAAGCGGGTGCGGGCCTGCGCCGGGCTCCACGCGTGCGCGTGCTCGTCGACCAGGGTCAGGGGGCGGTCTTCCATGAGCATCCGGGGCCTGTCGTCCGTGAGAGTGCCGGGGCGGTCTTCCGTGCGGTTCACGCGAGTTCCCTCCCCCGTGTCTCCGGCAGCCCGAGCAGGGCCAGTGCGGCGATGCCGTAACCGATGGCGCCGAAGACCAGTGCCCCGCCCACGCCCCAGCTGTCGGCCAGGAAGCCGACGGTGGTCGGGAAGACCGCGCCGACCGCACGGCCCGTGTTGTACGTGAAGCCCTGTCCCGAGCCGCGCACCGCCGTCGGGTACAGCTCGCTCAGATAGGACCCGAACCCGCTGAAGATCGCCGACATGCAGAACCCGAGCGGGAACCCGAGGACCAGGAGCCAGGTGTCCGCTCCGCTCGGGATGTTGCCGTAGGCCACGATGCAGACGGCCGAGAGCAGGGCGAAGAGCCAGATGTTGCGCCGGCGGCCCAGCCGGTCGGTGAGGTAGCCGCCGGTCAGATAGCCGAGGAAGGCCCCGGAGATCAGGAAGGTCAGATAGCCGCCGGTGCCGACGACCGACAGCCCGCGGTCGCTCTTGAGGTACGTCGGCACCCAGGTGGCGAGCGTGTAGTAGCCGCCCTGGACACCGGTGGACAGCAGTCCGGCGAAGATCGTCGTACGGAGCAGTTCCGGTTTGAAGATCGCCGCGAAGGAGCCCTTGCCGGCGCTCTTCTCGCGTACCGCGACCGCCTCGGGGGCGTCCTGGACGCGGCGGCGCATCCAGACGACCAGCAGCGCGGGCAGCGCGCCGGTCCAGAACATCACGCGCCAGGCCGTGCCGTCGTCGAAGACCGAGAAGACCAGCGTGTACATGATCGCGGCCAGGGCCCAGCCCACGGCCCACGAGCTCTGGATCGCGCCCAGCGTGCGGCCCCGGTGCTTGGCGCTCGCGTACTCGGCGACCAGGATCGCGCCGACCGCCCACTCACCGCCGAAACCGAGGCCCTGGAGGGCGCGGAAGACCAGCAGTGACTCGAAGTTGGGCGCGAAGCCGCAGGCCACGGTGAAGACCGCGTAGGTGATCACCGTGATCATCAGGGCCCGGACCCGGCCGGCCCGGTCGGCCAGCACCCCCGCGAGGGCCCCGCCGATGCCGGAGGCCAACAGCGTGACGGTGGTGAAGAGGCCGGTCTGGCCGCTGTCCAGGCCGAAGTACGCGGCCAGCGCGACCATGCTCAGCGGGAGCGTGAAGTAGTCGTAGGAGTCGAGAGCGTAGCCGCCGAACGCGCCGGCGAAGGCGCGCCGGCCGCGCGGACCGAGTGCGCGGAACCAGCCCAGCGCCCCGTCTTCGGTCGTCGTCGGGGCGGCGGTCATGGCCTGTGGGGGACGGGTCGTGCTCATGGGCACCTCGCAGTGGGAGGACGGAGGGTGCGGAGCTGAGCCATGCGGTGTTCCAGCAACGTAGAGGATCGTTCAACGATCCTTCAATACCCCTGTTGTTTCGTTCTCCTCACTGCGGTTGAATTCCGGGCATGGCAGAGCAGCTGAGCGGACTGGCCGACGACCGCGCCCTCCTGGGCCGCACCAGCACGGCCGAGCGCGTCTCGGACATCCTCCGGAGCCGCATCGCCGAGGGCTATTTCCCGCCAGGGACACGGCTGTCGGAGGACAGCATCGGAGGCGCCCTCGGGGTCTCCCGCAACACCCTGCGCGAGGCGTTCCGCCTGCTCACGCACGAACGCCTGCTCGTCCATGAACTGAACCGGGGCGTGTTCGTGCGGGTCCTGACCGTCGAGGACGTCGAGGACATCTACCGCACCCGCGCCCTCGTCGAGTGCGCCGTCGTCCGCGGGCTCGGCGACCCGCCGTACGCTCTGGACGCGCTCGCCGGCGCGGTCGCGGAGGGGCAGCGGGCGGTGCGCGAAGGTGACTGGAAAACGCTGGGCACGGCCAACATCCACTTCCACCGCGAACTTGTCGCCCTGGCCGGCAGCGACCGCACGGACGAACTGATGCGCAGCGTCTTCGCCGAACTCCGCCTGGCGTTCCATGTCGTGGACGACCCTCGCCGACTGCACGAGCCGTACCTGGCTCGCAACCAGCAGATCCTGGAGGCACTGGAGGCGGGCGACAAGGTCGAGGCCGAACAACTGCTGGCGGTGTATCTGCGCGATTCACTGCAACGAGTGGTCGATGTCTACCAGCGGAGGGTGAGCGCCCCGTAGGGGCGCGGGGAACTGCGCGACAAGCCCCCACCGGCCCGCAGGCGACCAACGACCGGTGGTCGCCCGTCCCACCGCCGGAGGCGATCCGCGTCGTTTGGGGAGTTGTCAGACCCACCACCTAGTCTGTGCACCGTGACTTCGCCTGCATCGACGGACAGCGTTCCGCCCCAGTTCAGCGCGGGGCCGCGCCCCGCTCCGGGCCCGGCCGCCGACGAGGGCCTGGCGCGGCGGCTGCGCGCGCTCGCCTGCACCGCGCCGCTGCACGACCTGGACGCGCGCAAGGCGAACCTCGCGGGCGAGTACTCGGTGTACGGCATGGCCGAGGTGGCCCTCGCCGGTATCGACCTGGTCACCCTGAACATGGACTTCGACACCGGCGCCGACCACGACCAGATCGTCGCCCGCCTCATCCCGCGGATCGCCGCCCAGGCCCCGCAGCGACCCGTCGCCGAGCACGAGCGCGTGGCCCGCTGGGTCCTGGAGAACCTGATCAACGTCGGCAGCGTCGACCGCGGATTCCGGGCGGTCTACGGCACGTTCGCACCGGACGGCACCTATGTCCGCCGCGACTACGACTTCAAGCTCATCGAGGAGGTGCCGGGACCCGGCGGCTCGGTCTACCTCCGCACGACCGACGAGGCGGTCAACGTCCTCGTCGGCGCCCTGGACACCGATGTCACCAGCGCCCAGATCGCCGCCGAGGTCAAGCTGGAGGTGCTGATCAGCCGCGGCCGCCTCGCCGACGCCCAACTCGCCGCCGAACAGGCCCGGTACCGGACCGTGCAGTACTCCGAGACCCTGCGCAGGGCCCTGGACGCGACCCGGCGCAATGTCCGGGCCGTCGACTGGCTGAACTCCGTGCCCGACATGATCGCCGAGGCCCTGGACCACGTCGCCGACCGGTACCGCCACGAGAACGCGATCCTGACCAACATCCGCAAGGCACGTGACGAGTCCGAGGACCCCGAGCACAAGCGCCGGGCCGCCGAACTCGTCGACATCGTCAAGGACTGCATCCGCCGCCACACCCAGCTCCAGTCCCGGCTCCTGGAGGCGGGCCCGCTGTTCCGCGCCGAGCAGGACCGACAGGCCTTCGCCGCACCGATGACCACCTCGGGGATAGACCTGTACGGCCACCTCGTCGCGCCGCTGCTGCCGCTGCCCCTGGAGCAGGCCACGCGGGTCACGGACGCGTTCTTCGCGCGCGGGACCGGCATGCGCACACCGGTCTCGGTGCGGGTGGGCGACCTCGTCGACATACTGCTGACGCCGCCCATGGAGCGGGAGCACCTGGGCGCCGAGATGCCGGAGCCGGACCTCATCGCCACCCCGGACGACAGCCGGTTCAGCGAGGAACAGCTGGCGGCCGCGAAGGAGTTGCTGGACCTGCCCGCGGACGCGCCCCGGCGCCTGTCGGGGCTGCTCGCGGAGGCCCGCAGGACCGGCGGCTTCGATCTGGCCTACCTGGTGGCGCTGATGTCGATCCACGCGGCCAGCCCCGCGGTCGGCACCGCCTACCGCCAGGGCGAGGAGAAGCTGCTCTTCGCGGTCGACGACGGCACGGAACTCGACGATCCGGACTTCGGCGGCGCCGACCTCATCGTCGGCACCGCGCTGCTGGACGCCCTCGGGATGGCGGCGGACCGGACGGAAGCAGCATGAGTGAGCAAGCGCGTGACAAGGAGCCCCAGCCGTGAGTGAGCATGTCGAGTGGAGTGACACGGAGGCCGCCCCGACCCCGTCGGTGCCGGCCGCCGTCACCCCCGCCGACGCCGCCGACGCCGCTCGGCTCGTCGCCTTCGGACTTCAGCCCAAGCTTCAGCCCGCGCGGGACCAGGAGTACGCCGAACTGCTGCGCCGCTATCGGGAGGACCCGCCGTTCGCCCGGCTCGCCGACGCGGTCGCCGCCGGACTCGGCCTGATCGTCCTCGAGGTGTCCCCGCGCGCGGGGATGGCCGTGACCGCCGCCGAGGACTCGGTGTTCGCCGTCCGCATGGGGGACTACGCGCGTCGTACGTCGGCCGACGGCGGCGACCGGTTCCTGCACGGGCTCGCCCATCTGGCCGTCGCCGCCATGGCGTTCCCCCGGCCCGAGGACCTCGCCGACGACGGATACATCGGTCGCGTGTCGGTCAACGGCGTCGACGCCTTCGTCCGGCAGGCCTGCCGGCGTCTCGAGGAGCGGGCCGAGGAGGTCGGCGAGAACACCGACCCGGCCACCGACGCCCCGGGCCTTGAGGCGGCCTGGCGGATCTGGGCCAGACGCAGCGCGGCCGGGGCGACCAAGGACGCGCGCAGGCTCGCCGGGTCCACCACCGGCATCGTGGGCAAGGCCGCCGCGTTCCTCACCGATTCCGGCTTCCTCCAGCGCACCGGGGACGACAACGGCGGTACCTACCGGACCACGGCTCGTTACCAGCTCCAGGTGCGGGACATGGCCGGCAGCGCCGCCATGGCCGAGCTCCTGGAGCTGGGCGTCGTCCCGGTGACCGACGGCACGCCGACCCTGGTGCCCGCCGCGGACGACGACGCGGAGCTGGTGGCCGACGCCGGGCTGCCGTTCCACTCCTGAACTTCCCTGACCTGCCGAAGACTTACGAGAGTCCGCCATGTACGAGCTGTCCCGGGTCCGCCTCTACTCCATCGGTCCCGCCGGTGCGCGCTACGCCGACACCGTTCTTGACCTGCGCGGAGTCGGCGCGGAAGTGCCCGACCCCGCGCCCACCCAGGCGGAGTTCTTCGAGGAGGAGCCCGTCGGCCCGCCGCGCCGGCCCGCGCCCGCCGGGGTGCTCTTCCTGGAGAACGGCGGCGGCAAGTCCGTGCTGCTCAAGCTGATCTTCTCGGTGATGCTGCCGGGTCACCGCAACACCCTGGGCGGCGCCAGCTCCGGCGTCCTGCGGAAGTTCCTGCTGGCCGACGACTGCGGGCATGTCGCCCTGGAGTGGCAGCACACCCTCACCGGCGAATGCGTCGTCGTGGGCAAGGTGAGCGAGTGGCGGGGGCGCCAGGTCTCCAATGACCCGCGGAAGTTCGCCGAGGCCTGGTACTCCTTCCGGCCGGGCCCCGGGCTCTCGCTGGACAACCTCCCGGTCGCCGAGTCCACCGGCGTACGGCCGCCCGTCGAGGGCCAGTCGGCCGCCCAGGGCCGTCGCCGCACCATGAAGGGCTTCCGGGACGCCCTCACTGAGGCGGGCAAGGCCTATCCGCATCTGGAGGTGCACTGGGAGGAGATCCACGACCGCTGGATCGATCACCTGGGCGACCTCGGCCTGGACCCCGAACTCTTCCGCTACCAGCGGGAGATGAACGCCGACGAGGGTGAGGCCGCCGGCCTCTTCGCGGTGAAGAAGGACTCCGACTTCACCGACCTGCTGCTGCGCGCCGTGACCGACACCCGCGACACCGACGGACTCGCCGACCTGGTCAGCGGGTTCGGCAACAAGCTGGGGCGCCGCGCTGAACTGATCGCCGAACGCGACTTCACCGCCGGGTCGGTGGACCTGCTCGGCCGGATCGTCGAGGCCGCCGAGGCCCGCTCACGCGCGCGTGACATCCACACCGGCGCGGAACGCCGGACCCGCACCCTGGCCCGGCGGCTGTCCGCGCGGGGCGTGCGGGAGCGGGTGCGGGCGGCCGATCTCGCCCAGCGGGTCACCGCCGCCGCGTACGCCGTCACCCACGCCGAGGCGGGCCGTGAGCGCAGCGCGCTGATCGCCGCCGAACTCGCCTACCGGCACGCCTCCCTGGCGCTCGCCGCCGCCGAGAAGTCGGCCGCCGCCCAGAAGCGCGAGCTCGCCGACGCCCGCACCCTCCATGCGGCTTGGCAGGCCGCCGAGGCCGTACTGCGCCACCGCGCCGCCGCCGACCGGGTCGCGCGGGTCGCCGTGGCCATCCAGGAGGCCGAGCGGGACGCGGCCCCCGCCCTCGCCGCCCGCGCCAAGGCCGCCGTCGACCTCGTACGGGCCCTGCACGCCGCCGCCGAGCGCGCCGAGACCCTCGCCAACGAGGAGGAGGAGCGCTCCGCCGCCCTCCAGGAGGTCAGCCAGACGGCCTACCGGGACTCCACCTCGGCCGCCACCGAGGCACAGCGCGCCCGCAGCGAGATCGGGCACCTGCGCCAGCGGCTGAGCGAGGTCGAGCAGGAGACCGCCGAGGCGGTCCGCGCGGGGTGGCTCGACGACAGCGCCCCCGACGCCGACCCCGCCCGGGCCGCGCTCGCCGCGAGCGACGCCGAGAAGACGGCGGTGGCCGCCTGGGACACCGCCCGCGAGGCCTCCCGCCGGGCGAGCGAGCATGCCCGCGAGGCCGCCTCCGCCGAGTCCCGCGCGGAACTCACCGCCGCCCGCGCGGAGGACGCGGCCACCGCGGCGGCGCGGTCCTACGAGGCCGAGCGCCGGCTCGCCGAGGGGCTGGCGGGGGAGGAGCGGCTCGCGGAGCTGCTGAGCCTGACCGGAGGCTCCGGAGCAGTGCCGGGGCCGCGCTCGGCGGCCGACGGCAGGAAGGGCGGCACGGAGAGTGCCGCAGCCGGCACCGATCCGCACCTCGACGCCGCCGGCGGTCTCACGCCCGAGGAGCTCGACCGCTTCGCCGACGAACTGCGTGAGCTGCTCGACGACTCGGTCTCCTCCGCCGAGCGCCAGCTCTTCGAGCTGCGCACCGCCGCGGCCGACGACTCCCGGATCCTCGGCGCGCTCGGCGACGGCGGCCTGCTGCCGCCGGGTCCCGACGTGCTGGCCACGGTCGAGTTCCTCGGCGAGAACGGCATCCCCGCGCTGCCTGGCTGGCGCTATCTCGCCCAGGCCGTCGACCCCGCCGACCACGCGCGCGTGCTCGCCGCCCGGCCGGAACTGGTCGACGGCGTGATCATCACCGACCCCGACACGCACGCGCGTGCCCGCGAGGCGCTGAACGACGCGGCGCTCCTGCCGCGCTCCGCCGTCGCGGTCGGCACCGCCGCGGCCCTGCTGGCGCCGACCCCGGCGGCCGACTCCCGGAGCGGCGACGTCTTCCTCGTACCGCCGAACCCGGCCATGCACGACGAGCACGCCGCCGACGAGGAGCGCCAGGCGTTGCGCGCGCGAGCCGGTGAGCGCGACGAGGAGATCCGGTCGCTCGCCGCCCGGCTCGGCAAGGACCGTGAACTGGCCGCCAGGCTCGCCTCCTGGCGCACCGGCTGTCCGGCCGGCCGGCTCGTCGAGCTGGCCCGCGCGGCCGAGGACACGCGCGCGTTCGCCGAGGAGGCGGAGGCCGAGCTGGCCGAGGCGCGCACCGTACGGGCCGAGGCCGACGAGGCGGCCGCGGAGGCCGCGCAGACGCGCGACGAGCGGCAGGAGGCGGCTCAGAAGGCCCGCCGGGCCGCCGACGCACTCGCCGGTCTCGCCTACCGACTGCGCGAGCGGGCCGGCTGGCAGGTCAAGCTGCGGGAACTGGCCGACGAGGCCACCGAGTCGGAGGGCCGCGCCCAGACCTGTCTGGAGCGCGCCCGCGCCGCCGACGAGGACCGGCGCGGTGCCCAGCGGGCCGCCGACGACGCCCGCCGCACCGCCCGCGCACTGCGCGCCGAGCGCGCCGAGATCGCCGGCGCCCCCGACGACGTACCGGAGGACGACGCGGCCGCGCCGAAGTCGTCCCTGCCCGCCCTGCGCGAGGCCTACCGGGCCGCGTCCCAGGTGTACGAGAAGGTCGGCGTGGGCGCCGATCTGCGGGCCGAGCAGGCCCGTGCGGAGAGCGACGAGAGCGGGGCCCTGGCCGAGCTGGACCGGCTCAGTAACAAGGTCCGCACGCGCGCGGAACAGCTGCTCCAGTCGACCGACGGCTCCGACGGCCCCTCCCGGCAGGCCGCCGCCGCCCGTGCGGAGGAGCTGGTGCAGCTCCTCGAGACCCGGATGTCGACGGCGAGCGAGCAGCTCGGGCGGCTGCGCGGCGAGGCCGAGCGGCACGCGCCCGAGGACGGCGAGACGCACACCGAGCTGTCCGAGGAGCTGGAGCCGCGCGACGCCGAGCACGCGCAGGCGCTGCTGCGTACGGCCACCTCCGAACTCGCCTCCCGCACCGAGGCGTTGGCGCAGGCCAGGGAGGCGCACGCGGAGCTGCTCGGCGCCCACCGGGCCGCCGAGGACGCGGCGAGCGGCTTCGACGAGATCGCCGCGATGCTCCGTGACCTGCTGCGCGAGCACGCCATGGAGGACGAGCAGGAGGAGCCCGAGCCGTACCCGGGCAGCCCCGAGGAGGCCCGGCAGGCCGCCGCGGAGGCCCGTCGGTCGCTGCGCGGCTGTGCCGCCGACCTGTCCGCGGCCGAGTCCGCGGTGCGGGAGGCGAGCGATGTGCTCGTCCGGCACGCCAACTCCACGCGCTACGAGCAGGTCCGCACTCCCGCCCGGCAGCAGATCCGCGAGCTGCCGGCCTCCGCGCTGCCCGAGCACGCGCAGAAGTGGGCCGACGCCTTCGCGCCCCGACTCCGGGTGCTGACCGACGAGTTGGCACAGCTGGAGCGCAACCGTGACTCGATCGTGGACCGGCTGCGCGGGCTCGTCGAGTCCGCTCTCGCCACGCTCCGGTCCGCCCAGCGGCTGTCCCGGCTGCCCGAGGGGCTCGGCGAGTGGTCCGGGCAGGAGTTCCTGCGGATCCGCTTCGAGGAGCCCGACCAGGCCACGCTGACCGAACGGCTCGGCGAGGTCATCGACGAGGCGACCCGCGCGGCCGTGAAGAAGAACTCCGACCTGCGGCGCGACGGAATGTCCCTGCTGCTGAGGGGGGTCGCGGCCGCGCTCCAGCCCAGGGGAGTGGCCGTCGAGATCCTCAAGCCCGACGCCGTACTGCGCGCCGAGCGGGTGCCCGTGGGACAGATGGGCGATGTGTTCTCCGGCGGTCAGCTGCTCACCGCCGCCATCGCGCTGTACTGCACGATGGCCGCCCTGCGCTCCAACGACCGGGGCCGGGACAAGCACCGTCACGCCGGCACGCTGTTCCTGGACAACCCGATCGGCCGCGCCAACGCGACGTATCTGCTGGAGCTCCAGCGGGCCGTGTCGGACGCGCTCGGGGTCCAGCTCCTGTACACCACGGGTCTGTTCGACACGACCGCGCTGGCCGAGTTCCCGCTGGTCATCCGGCTGCGGAACGACGCCGACCTCAGGGCGGGCCTGAAGTACATCAGCGTGGAGGAACACCTCCGCCCGGGTCTGCCGCAGCAGCCCCAGGCGGGCGAGGCGGTGCGCAGTGAGATCACGGCGACACGGATGTTCAAGCGTCCGGCGCCGGTGACTCCGTAGGGGAGTTCAGCGGCCGTGGGGGAGTTCAGCGGAACTCCCCCCGGGACGCCGCGCAGCTCAGGAGTGCGACAGCCGCCCCGTGCTGCCGCCCTGGCGCCGTATCCGCTGCTGAGCCCGCTCGGCGATCCGCGCCTGACGGCGGGCCTTGCGGCGCTCGCGGCGCAGCGCGCGCGCCGTGCTGCTCGGGGTCGACACCACGCCGTTGCGCTGGTTCCACACCTGGCGGGTCACCCAGACGTCCAGAGCGCCCCAGGTGGCCACCACGGTGCTCGCCACGCTGCTGATCACCATCGGGAACGCCAGCCAGGAACCGGCCATGGTGCACAGGAACGCCACCATCGCCTGGAGCAGGGTCACGGCGATGATGAGCACCGCCCGCACCGCGGAGGTCCGCACCGGATCGGGCAGTCGGCGCCTGCGCGCCGGCTCCTCGACCCACAATGGCCGGTACGGCTCCTCCCGGACCGCCTCACGTCGGGGCCGTGCCTCCGCCCTCGCCGGGGTGTCGTGAACGGGCGCCCCGGGGCGCCGCGGTGGCCTCGAACGCGCTGTCTCCACGCCGCCTCGCGGCGCCTCCTGCCGTTCCGCCGTGCCCATCACCGTGTCACTCCCCACCGCCGGCAGTTTCCTCGTCCCGGTATCCGTGGACCGGGCTTCAAAGGTGGCTGCCCGGCTTGCGCTGCTTTACGCCGCCCAGTTGCAGATGCGGCTCCTGTGGCCGAATCCACCGCCATTTCCCGAAGAGAAGGACGAACAAGACCCCTTCAAGATTCCCGCCCAACGTCAAAGAAACGAAAAAATCCAGCCAACTGCCCGACCTGGGCGGTCGGTTCCGGTCGGACGCGGACGGCCTGGTGACAGGAGGCAATCTCCCGCAATGAGCGGACAACTCCCCATGTCCGGACCCGGGAACGGAAGTTCAGGTTCCGGACGGAGCTTCGAGTTACGTGTGCGTCGGTAGTAGGCTCGCGCCGTTTGTTGACGTACATGTGTACCCCCCGCCCGGTGGGGGTCGAGCTGGGGGAGGCCATGCGCTTTCGCGGGAAGTCGATCCGCCGGAAGATCGTGGCGCTGCTTCTCGTGCCGCTGGTGTCCCTGATCGCGGTGTGGGGCTTCGCCACGGTGCTGACGGGACGTGAGGTCGCCCAGCTCTACCAGGTGTCGACCGTCACGGAGAAGCTCGGTTATCCCATCGAGGACACTGTGCGCGTGCTCCAGCAGGAACGCCGCCAGTCGCTCGTCTACCTGGCCGATCCGCGCGCCTCGGACGCCCTGACCGCGTTGCGCGACACGAGGAACGCCTCGGACGACGCCATCGCCAAGTTCCGGCGCAGCGCCCATGACCCCGATGTGCGCGACGGCCTGGACCAGGACGACGACGAGCGCCTCACCGCCGTCCTGGACGCCTTCGACGGCATCGACTCGCTGCGCCGCGGCGTCGAGGAGGGCACCGTCTCCCGGCTCCAGGCGCTCGACCAGTACAACCGCCTCGTCGACCCGGCCTACGCCCTCCTCGCCACTCTCGACGGCGTCGACAGCGTGGAGCTGGACAAGCAGGCACGGGCCCTGGTCAACATCACCCGGGCCCGCGAACTGCTCTCCCGCGAGGACGCCCTGCTCGGCTCGTCCCTGGTGGTGGGCAAGCTCACCCACGACGAGATCCGTGACGTCTCCGACCTCGTCGCCCAGCGCACCCTGATGTACGACGTCAGCCTGGCGGTGCTGCCGACGTCGGAACGCGAACGCTACGAGCGCTTCTGGAAGAACGCCGGTACGGCACCGCTGCGCTCCGCCGAGCAGTCCGTCGCCACCGCAGAGCCCGGCACCTTCAACAAGGTCGGCGCCAAGAGCTGGGACGCCGCCGCCGGCACCGCGCTCGACGAACTCGCCAAGCTGGACGACCAGGCGGGCGACCGCCTCCAGGACCGGGTACGGCCGGACGCGATGGCCGTCATCATCAAGGCCGCCGCGGTCGGCGTCCTCGGCCTGATCGCTCTGCTCTTCTCGCTGATCCTGTCCGTCCGCGTCGGCCGCACCCTCATCCGCGACCTGCGGCAACTGCGCCTGGAGGCCCACGAGGCCTCCGGCGTACGACTGCCCAGCGTGATGCGCCGCCTGTCCGTGGGCGAACAGGTGGACGTCGAGACCGAGGTCCCGCGCCTGGAGTACGACAAGAACGAGATGGGCGAGGTCGGCCAGGCCCTCAACACCCTCCAGCGCGCCGCCGTCGAAGCCGCCGTCAAGCAGGCCGAGTTGCGCGCCGGCGTCTCCGAGGTCTTCGTCAACCTCGCCCGCCGCAGCCAGGTCCTGCTCCACAAGCAGCTCACCCTGCTCGACACCATGGAGCGCCGCACCGAGGACACCGACGAACTCGCCGACCTGTTCCGCCTCGACCACCTGACCACCCGTATGCGCCGGCACGCCGAGGGCCTCGTGATCCTCTCCGGCGCCGCCCCTTCCCGGCAGTGGCGCAAACCCGTCCAGCTGATGGACGTCGTACGCGCCGCCGTCGCCGAGGTCGAGGACTACGAGCGCATCGAGGTCCGACGGCTGCCCCGGGTCGCCGTGACCGGGCCGGCCGTCGCGGACCTCACCCACCTGGTGGCCGAACTCCTGGAGAACGCCACGGTGTTCTCCCCGCCGCACACCGCCGTCCAGGTCGTGGGGGAGCGCGTCGCCAACGGCTTCACCCTGGAGATCCACGACCGCGGACTCGGCATGGCCGCCGACGCGCTGCTGGACGCCAATCTCCGGCTCGCGGAGACACCGGAGTTCGAGCTGTCCGACACCGACCGCCTGGGCCTGTTCGTGGTCAGCCGGCTCGCACAGCGGCAGAACGTCCGCGTCTCCCTCCAGCCTTCGCCGTACGGCGGCACCACGGCCGTCGTCTTCATCCCCGACGCGCTGCTGACCGACGACGTCCCGGACACCAACGGCATCGGCTTCCGCCTGGACCGCCCCCAGCCCTCCAAGGAGGCCGAACTGGAGGCGGCCCAGCGGGTCTCGCTCACCCGGGGACCGGCCCCGCTGCCGGGCATGCCGCCCACGATCCTGGACGGCCCGGTCGAACTGGAGGCTCCCGTCGACCTGGACGCCCTCACCGACTTCCCGGGCGTGCTCGACTCCGAGGACAGCGAGCGCGGCGGGCTGTTCCGGCCGCGCCGCTCCCTGGCCCAGGTGGACGACGACGGCCTGGACGCCGACGGCCTCGGCGAGGACGGTCCGGACGCCCCCGTATCGCTGTCCCGCCGCCGTACCCCCAAGCTGGTCAGCTCACACGGGCGCCCGGTCACCGACGAGCGGCCGGGCCGCGAGGAGACGGCCGAGTCACCCGGGATCGGCCCCGGCACCACCCGGCCGCAGACGGCTCCCTCGGTGACCGCGGGTGCCTCGGTCTCGCGCTCCGAGCCTCCGACGCTGCCGAGCCGCCGCCGTGCCGCGGCTCTTCGCCGGGGCACGGGCGTGGCCGACCGCCTCGACGAGTTGACGGAGGTGCCGACCTCTTCGGCGTCGCCGGGCCGGGAGCAGCTCGGTGGCCCGTCAGGAGCCCCCACGCTGCCCCGACGCACCCGCCGTGCGGAGATCGCGTCCAGCGGGACGGGGGCCGACGACGGGGCTGCTGGGGCTGCTGGAGCGGAGGGGGCCGCTGGAGTCACCGGAGGGCCGGGCGCCCCCGCTCTCGGCCCCGTCAGGTCCGTCTCCGGAGCCCGTGAGCGAGAAGCCCTCGAACGGCGAGCCCTCGAAAGGGGAGCTTCCGGAGGGGGAGCCTTTGACAGGGGCGCCGCGGGTGACCCCGCGCGCGGCCCGCAGGACCCCGCTTCCGGCACTGCCCCCCTGCCCCGCCGCGTCCGGCAGGCCAACCTGGCGCCGCAGCTGAAACAGGCCCCCGACCGGCGTCCCCGGAAGCAGGCGGAGCCCGCCGACCGGGACGCCGACGAGGTACGCAGCCGTATGGCCTCGCTCCAGCGCGGCTGGCAGCGCGGCCGCGAGGAGAACGCCGCAGGTGACGACACGTCCGGCGGCACAGCACCACAACGAACGACTAAGGGGGACGGTCGATGACCGCACCGAAGGCGACCGACAACTCCGGCGAGCTCAACTGGCTCCTCGACGACCTGGTGGAGCGCGTCGCGAGCATCCGCAAGGCCCTGGTGCTCTCCAGCGACGGCCTGCCGACCGGTGTGTCCCAGGACCTGACCCGCGAGGACAGCGAGCACCTGGCCGCCGTGGCCTCCGGCTTCCACAGCCTCGCCAAGGGCGTGGGCAGGCACTTCGAGGCGGGCAACGTCCGCCAGACCGTGGTCGAGCTCGACGAGGCCTTCCTGTTCGTGACGGCCGCCGGTGACGGCAGCTGCCTCGCCGTCCTCTCGGACGCCGACTCGGACGTGGGCCTCGTCGCGTACGAGATGACGCTCCTGGTCAAGCGGGTCGGTGTACATCTCGGTGCCGCCCCGCGCACCGATCTGCCTCAGGGCGGGTAGTGAGATGGCATGAGCACAGACGGTCAGGGAAGAAGCCACTGGTTCGACGACGAGGCCGGACCGGTGGTCCGTCCGTACGCCATGACACGCGGCCGCACCACAAGTGTCGGTCAGCACCGTCTCGACCTCATCGCGGTCGTCGTGGCCGAACCCCACACGGACGATCCCGAAGGGGACCAGTCGCTGTCCCCCGAGCACGTGGACATCGTCGACCTGTGCCGGGACACCCCCCAGTCGGTCGCCGAGCTGTCCTCCGAACTCGACCTCCCCATCGGGGTCGTACGGGTCCTCATAGGTGACCTCGTCGACTCCGAGTGGGTCCATGTGAACCGGCCGGTGCCGCCCGCCGAGCTCCCGGACGAGAGCATCCTGCGCGATGTGATCAACGGTCTGAGGGCCCTGTGACCGCGCACGCCTGACGTCGGCGCCGCCCCCCAGCAAGCAGGAGAAAGAGACCCATGATCTTCGGGCGTTCTGAGCGCGGAAAGCCCCCGGTCGAGCCCGTCACGCTCAAGATCCTGGTGGCCGGCGGCTTCGGCGTGGGCAAGACCACGCTCGTGGGCGCGGTCAGCGAGATCAGGCCGCTGCGCACCGAGGAACTGCTCACCGAGGCGGGCCGCCCGGTCGACGACGTCAGCGGTGTGGAGGGCAAGCGCACCACCACGGTCGCCATGGACTTCGGCCGCATCACCCTGCGCGAGGACCTGGTGCTCTACCTGTTCGGCACGCCGGGACAGGAGCGGTTCTGGTTCATGTGGGACGAGCTGTCCGAGGGCGCCCTCGGAGCCGTCGTGCTCGCCGACACCCGCCGCCTGGAGGACTGCTTCGCCGCCGTCGACTACTTCGAGCGGCGCTCCATCCCCTTCCTCGTGGGCGTCAACTGCTTCGAGGGCGCGATCCGTTACCCGGAGGAGGACGTACGGCAGGCCCTCGACCTCGACGAGGACGTGCCGGTCGTGCTGTGCGACGCCCGGGACAAGCAGTCGGTCAAGGACGTCCTCGTGGGAGTCGTCCAGCACGCGATGGCGTACTCGGCGCGCCACCGCAGCACCGTCACCACCTGAGGCCTGAAGCCTGAGACTCGCGGCACCGGCGGGGGTGCGGCCCGTACCCCCGCCGACAGGGGTACGGGCCGCGGCTTCACCGCACCACGCGCGCGTGCCCGGTTCTCGGCACCACGCGTGTGTGCCTAGTTCTCGCCGTCCTCCTCCCAGCCGAAGCTCTTCTCCACGGCCTTGCGCCAGTTGTGGTACTGGCGGTCCCGAACGGACGCCTCCATGTTCGGCGTCCACTCGACGTCCTTCTGCCAGTGGGACTTCAGCTCGTCGAGGTCGTTCCACACGCCGGTGGCGAGCCCGGCCGCGTACGCGGCGCCCAGACACGTGGTCTCGGAGACCTTCGGCCGGACCACGGGCACGTCCAGCACATCGGCCTGGTGCTGCATGAGCAGATTGTTCTTGGTCATGCCGCCGTCGACCTTCAGGGTGGTGATCTGCACCCCGGAGTCCTGGTACATGGCGTCCACGACCTCGCGCGTCTGCCAGCTCGTCGCCTCCAGCACCGCGCGCGCGAGGTGCGCCTTGGTGACGTACCGCGTCAGGCCCGTGACGACTCCGCGCGCGTCCGAACGCCAATAGGGCGCGAACAGACCCGAGAAGGCGGGCACGATGTACGCGCCGCCGTTGTCGTCGACACTCGCGGCCAGGGGCTCGATCTCGTCGGCGGTACGGATGATGCCGAGCTGGTCGCGGAACCACTGGACGAGGGCGCCCGTGATGGCGATCGACCCCTCCAGGCAGTACACCGGCGCCTCCTCGCCGATCTTGTACCCCATGGTCGTCAGGAGCCCGTTCTTCGACGCGACCGGCCGGTTGCCGGTGTTCAGCAGCAGGAACGAGCCCGTGCCGTACGTGTTCTTCGCCGTGCCCACGTCGTAGCAGGCCTGTCCGAACACCGCCGCCTGCTGGTCGCCCAGCGCGGACGCCACGGGCACGCCCGCGAGTTGGCCGACCGCGGTGCCGTAGACCTCGGCGGAGGACCTGATCTCGGGGAGCACCGCGTCCGGCACGTTCATGGCGGACAGGATCGACTGGTCCCACTGGAGGGTCTCCAGGTTCATCAGCATGGTCCGCCCGGCGTTGGTCACGTCGGTGACGTGCCGGCCGCCGTCCGTGCCGCCGGTGAGGTTCCAGATCAGCCAGGAGTCGATGGTGCCGAAGGCGATCTCGCCGTTCTCGGCGCGTGCCCGCAGCCCCGGCACGTTGTCCAGCAGCCAGGCCGCCTTCGGGCCGGAGAAGTAGGTGGCCAGCGGCAGCCCGGTCTGCTCGCGGAACCGGTCCTGACCGTCCGAGCCGCCCAGTTGGTTGGTCAGGGCCGCGGTGCGGGTGTCCTGCCACACGATCGCGTTGTGCACGGGCTTGCCGGTGGCGCGGTCCCACAGGACCGTGGTCTCCCGCTGGTTGGTGATGCCGAGCGCGCTGAGCTGGTCGGCACGGAGTCCGGCCTTGGCGATCGCACCGGCGACCACGGCCTGCACCTTGGACCAGATCTCGGTGGCGTCGTGCTCCACCCAGCCGGGCTTGGGGAAGATCTGGCGGTGCTCGCGCTGGTCGACGGCCACGATCGCGCCGTCCTGGTTGAAGATGATGCAGCGGCTGGAGGTGGTGCCCTGGTCGATGGCGGCGACGAACTTGTCCGTCATGACGTCCCCTTCGTCGGTTCCTGCACAAGGCTGTGCTTCACGAGGCCGGTGATGCGGATGGCCCGTCTTTCAGAAGGCTGCGTTGAAGATCACCCCGGACAGCGCCCCGCCGATCAGCGGACCCACCACCGGGATCCACGCGTAACCCCAGTCCGAGGTGCCCTTGTTGGGAATCGGCAGCAGGGTGTGGACGATGCGCGGGCCCAGGTCACGGGCCGGGTTGATGGCGTATCCGGTGGGCCCGCCGAGCGACAGACCGATGCCGACCACCAGGAAGGAGACGACGAGGACCGCGGTACCGGACTCGCCGAGTCCCTTGGTGAGCCCGAAGGCCAGGATCGGCAGCACCAGACCGATCGTCGCGATGATCTCCGTGATCAGGTTCGCCACGGGATTGCGGATCGCCGGCGCGGTGGAGAAGATCCCGAGCGTGGGCTGCGCGATGTCCTCCTCGGCGTTGGCCTGGAACTGCGCGTAGTAGGTCAGCCAGCACAGGACGGCCCCGAGCATGGCGCCCACCATCTGCCCGGCGATGTACACGGGAACCTGGTCCCAGTCCCCGGTGTCGACGGCGATCCCTATGGTCACCGCGGGGTTCAGGTGCCCACCGGACAGCGGCGCGGCGGTGTACGCCCCGGCCAGCACACCGAAGCCCCAGCCGAACGCGATGACGACCCAGCCGGCGTCCTTCGCCTTGGAGTAGTTGAGTACGACGGCGGCGACCACGCCGGCGCCGAAGAGGATCAGAATCGCCGTACCGATGACCTCACCGAGGAATACGTCTCCGTTGCTCATGGCGGCTCCTAGGCCCTGGCCCGGGACGGTCCCGCCCCGGTCCTCCTCCGTGCAGGGGTTGCGGTCCCCCTTGGCGAACTGCCGGGGGCAGGGAGGATCCCGTGCCCCGCCCGGCGTCCGCGACGAGCGTGCCGTCGCGGCCGAATCGCCCTTGGGGGTCCGGGCCTTGGCTCGTGGGGGGCCCGCGCGGCGTGGTGCCTGGAACGCCGAGAATGTACGGCGATGTCGACCGACACCGGAAGTGTTCACCGGGCCCCGGGGGGCGTCAAGGTCGCCGACGGCAACGGTTGGAACGGGACGACGCAAACGCGAGCGGACCTACGAGAGCGGCCTGGGCCGACGTACACAGGCCCACGGGACCCCGGCACCGGACACACGGTCAGCTACCGTCCGGGTCCGTCACTTGGCACTGGAGGCGTGGCGAGCCCCGGCCCGGCGCCGCCCCCCGCACCCCCAGACACACATACCCCGCTCCCCCCCCCCCGACCCCCCCCCACCAACCCCCCCTGGGGGCAACCCGCCCCCCCCGGGGGCCCCCCCGCCCAACTCCACCTCCTTCCCCCCCAGCC
>NZ_JBHUXV010000107.1:0-33659 GCF_042669125.1 Streptomyces sp. NPDC057253
CCCTGGCCGGGAGGGCGGCCCACCACCTCACAGGTCCGCGACCGCTACCCGCACGACGCCCTCGTCTCCCTGGTCTGCGGCCTCATCGGCTGGTGACGCCTCAAGAAGGTCCGCCCATGATCGTGCTCACGAACTCTTGGGCGCGCCCTGCTGGACGACCTCGAACGTCCACAGTGTGGAGCCGGAGGCGGCGGGCCTGGGCCGCTCGCCCTCAGCTCCGCCGCCGCCGTGCGAGGCCTGTGCCATCCCGGACATCCACTGCTGGAACGACTCCTCGTCCCGCCAGCGGGTGTAGACGAGGTAGGTGTCGGTGCCCTCGACGGGCCGCAGCAGCTCGAACCACTCGAACCCGTCCGAGCTCTCCACGGTCCCCGCCCGGGAGGCGAACCGCTTCTCCAGCGTCTCGCGCTGCTCCTCGGGGACCGTGAGTACGTTGATCTTGACGATGCTCATGTCCGCAATTGTGCTGCAAGGGGCATCAGCGGGACGTCAGCGGGCGGCCGCCCGTGCGGGCACCTCGCCCTTCCCGTCGACCACCGCGGTCTCCATCACCGCACTGGTGCCGGCCAGCGTCTCGGTCGTGATCCCGCGGTCGGGGTCGGTGATGTAGAAGCGGGAGCCGAGCAGCGCCAGGGTCTTCCTGTCGAAGATCCATTCGTCGCGGGTCGCGAAGCCGGTGTCGTCGAGGGTGATCGCGACGCCGTGCCGGCCGGCCGCGTCGACGGCGTCCGGGATCTCCCGCACCCCGGGCAGCTTCGCGGCCGCCCGGTAGAACGCGGCCATGGTGGCGGGCGGCATCACCGTGCCCCCGATCAGATCGCCGATCAGGGAGAAGACCGCCTGGTCCCGGGACTCGCCCTCGACGGGCCTCGCCTCCTTGTACAGCCTGGCGAGCAGGGCGTCGGGGTCGGTGGGCAGCGAGGCCAGCCATCGGTAGGTGGGGTGGGCGACGCCGACCGGGACGGGGTCGGGGGACTCGATCGGGATGAGTTGGCCCGGCATGATCGCGTCCTTGCCGCTGGCCCGCAGCCAGCCGGTGACCCTGAGCGGGCCGGGGTCCTGGGCGGTCCAGCGCTCCTCCGTGTGCGCGGCACCGAGCTTGACCGGTCCGGTGAAGCTGCCCGTGTTCGAGCGGTCCAGGCTCCGCACGTACACGAACTGGTCGTCCCGCACCCGGATCGTGTCGCTCGCCATGGCGGCCGTGGCGATGCGCTGGAGGGTGGCGGAGGCGCTCGGGGTCTCGGCGGGGGTGTGCCCCGCGGTCGTGACCGTGGTGAGCAGGACTCCCGTCAGGGCCGCCGAGACCAGCGGGACCAGCACGGCCGGCCGGGCGAACCGGCGTCGTACGGAAGGCTGTCGGGCGCGCTGGTTGTCGTCGTCGATCCGCTGCATGAGTACGTCCTTGAAGTGACGGTGGCGCTCCGGCGGGAGGTCCCACTCCGCCGTGGCCGGCAGTTCCTCGGCCTCGTTCATCGGGTCTCCTCCTTCAGGAACAGGGCCGCGAGCGCGGCCTCACTCTCCATCCCTCCGCGGGCCGGGGGCGGTTCCGCCTCCGCACTGAGCCGGGCGAGCCGGGCGCGGGCCCGTGACAGCCGGGAGCGCACGGTGCCGACGGGGATGCCCAGGGCCTCGGCGGCCTGCCGGTAGTCGAGGCCGGCCGACACGCACAGCGCGAACACCTCGCGGTCCTGGCGGCCCAGCCGGCCCAGCGCGCGGTGCACCACCTCAAGCCGCCGGGCGTCGTCGATACGGCCCGCGGTCTCCTCGGCGAAGTCCTCGACCGGCCGCGGCTGCGGACTGCGGGCCAGGAACGCGAGGCGGCGCCGCAGGCCCCGGTTGACGTTGTGCGCCTTGTGCGTGGCGATCCCGAGCAGCCAGGGCTTGAGCGAACCCCCTTCCAGGTCCACCGTCTCCCTGGTCCGCCACGCGGCGAGAAACGTCTCGGACATCGCCTCCTCGGCCTCGGCCCAGTTCCCGGTCAGCCGCAGGGCGTGGTTGTACACGGCCCGCGCGTACCGGTCGTACAACTCCCCGAAGGCCGCCCGGTCCCCGGCCCGTATCCGCGCCCGCGCGGGTTCCGCCGTCTCTGTTTCCCTCACACCACTAACGCTCCGCTCCCGAGCCATAGGTTCCTGTGGTCTGTAACACACTTGGCGTGACCCACCCAGGGGCGCGAGGCTGTGTCGATTTGCGGCTACCGCCGCGCGGGCGCGACCAGCCCCCACGGCGCCGCAGACGACACACGACCCCACCGCATACCCTGCGGAGCATGCAGCAGCGAGAGGTCATGCAGAACGTCGTCGGCATCCTCACCGAGGCCCTGGAGATGCGCAGGCAGGTGCGCGAACAACCCGACCGGCAGGCCGCGCTGACCGGCGCCGTCTCCGCGCTCCTCGTGGAGACCCTGCCCCTCATCCACCTCCCCGCCGACGCCAGCGGCCACGCCGCCGCGGACGCCGTCGTGGAGGAGCTCGGTCCCGCCATCGCGGCCATCGCCAACTGCTTCGCCTTCGCCTTCGTCCAGCTGGCCGAGGTCCACGACGAGGGCCGCACCGACACCTCCGCCGCGGACGTCCTGCGACGCATCTCGCTCCAGTTCGCGAGCCGTTCCGACTGAGATTTCCGGGCCGGAACGACATCCGGTCCGCCACGAGCGACGAACAGTCCCCCGGGGACGCACCGGAACGGGCTCCCGGAGCGACGAGGGAGGCGCCGGGAGCCCGTTCCTACGTACAGGATCACCGCCTGGGCAGCCCCAGCCGCCCCCGCGTCGCGGCCAGCAGGATCAGTGCCGCGACCGTCGCCGCGAGCAGCAGGGAC
The DNA here is from genome assembly GCF_042669125.1 of Streptomyces sp. NPDC057253. Taxonomy (NCBI): domain Bacteria; kingdom Bacillati; phylum Actinomycetota; class Actinomycetes; order Kitasatosporales; family Streptomycetaceae; genus Streptomyces; species Streptomyces sp. NPDC057253. The sequence goes on from NZ_JBHUXV010000107.1 coordinate 2,821, forward strand.
CGCGCGGCGTCGTGCTCGGACAGCGAGGGGAACATGTCCGTCCAGGCGAGCGAGAGGTAGTTGTTGACGCCGGTGTGCAGCAGCATGACCAGCGGCATGCTCTCGCCGGACCGGTTGAACACCCACGTCATGACGAAGCTGAAGGCGACCGTCATCGCGAGGAACTGCGCCGGCACGGTCCAGGAGACGTGCGGTCCGCCGCCCCACTCGGTCAGGAACAGCGGCAGGTGCCAGCAGCCCCACAGCACGCCGACGACGAGGGTCGCGGTCAGGGGGCCGTGGCGGCGCTGCATCCGCGGCATGGCGAACTCCCGCCAGCCCGGCTCCTCCGCGAGACCCGTGGTGATCATCTGGATGAGCAGTCCGGGCAGATAGGCGGCGAGGATCATCGCGGACGGCAGCGCGGGGCCGCGGCCGGCCAGCACGGCGGAGGCCAGGGTCAGCGCGACCGGTACGGAGAGCAGCACCACCAGGTACCAGCGCCAGCTCACCTTGAACCGCAGCATCCGGCCCCGCCAGGTCCGCAGGCCCGCGCGTCCCTCCGTGACGCCGGTGACGAGGAGCGCCGAGGCGATCGGGCCGAGGTAGGCGCCGGGCAGGACGCCGGTGAGCTGGCTGCCCGCGCGGCCGCCAGGGAAGGTGAACTGCCAGACGTCGAGGCCGTTGCGGGAGAGGACGTACGGTGTCCAGGCGGCCCAGCTCAGGGCGAAGGCCAGGGTGAAGAACCAGGTCAGGGGGTTGCGGCGGATGCTTCCGCGCAGCCCTTGGGACTTCTGCGGGACCGGTCGGGGCTCGGTGCTGACGGGGGCTTGGACGCTCACCGCGGTTCCCTTCCAAGGGGGTTGATGTGATGTCTCCAGCACATCAGCGCGGCGCCCCGGGATCATTGCCGCGCACGCCCCGACTCCCGGTACAGCAGGCTGTACTCAGCGGGTCCGGCGCGCGTCCTCCAGGTACCGCAGCACCGCGGCCACCCGCCGGTCCACCTGGTCGGTCGGGGCCAGGTCGAGCTTCGCGAAGATGCTGCGGATGTGCTTGTGCACGGCCCCGTCGGTCACGAACAGCCGCTCCGCGACGGCACTGTTGCCCAGTCCCTCGGCCATCAGGGCGAGTACGTCCTTCTCGCGCGGGCTGAGCCGTTCGAGCCGGGCGTCCTGGCGGGAGCGGGTGAACAGCTGGGCGACGACCTCGGGGTCGATGGCGGTGCCGCCGGCGGCGACCCGGCGCAGCGCGTCGAGGAACTCCTCGACGCGGCCGACCCGTTCCTTCAGCAGATAGCCCAACCCGCCCACCCCACCGGTCAGCAGCTCGGTGGCGAAGCTCTGCTCGACATAGGCGGAGAGCACCAGGACGGCGAGGTCGGGCCTGCGCCGCCGGGCCTCGACGGCCGCGCGGATCCCCTCGTCGGTGTGGGTGGGCGGCATCCGTACGTCGAGGATGGCCACGTCCGGCTTGTGGGTGTCGACGGCGTCGAGCGCGCCGTCGGCGGTGTCGGCCGTGGCGACCACGTCCAGTCCCTCGGCGCGCAGCAGCAGGGCGAGGCCCTCGCGCAGCAGGGGATCGTCCTCGGCGATCACGATCCGCATGGCAGGTCCACCTCCAGAGTCTCAGGGGCGCCCCTTAGAGCGTCCTCACATACGGCCCCACAGCCGCTCAGGCACCGCACGGCAGCTCCACCTCCACCACCGTCGGACCGCCGGCCGGGCTGGTCAGCCTGAGGCTGCCGTCGTGGGCGGCCACCCGGCGCCGGATGCCGGAGAGGCCGGTGCCGGTGTGCTCGTCGGCGCCGCCCCGGCCGTCGTCCGTGACGTTCAGCAGGAGCCGTGGGCCCGGTGCGCGGACCGTGACGGTGGCCCGGGACGCGCCGCTGTGCTTGGCGATGTTGGTCAGCGCCTCGGCGACCACGTAGTAGGCGGTCGCCTCGACGGAGGCCGCGCACCGCCGCTCCACCTCCACGTCGACCGTGCAGGGCACCGCGCTCTCGGCCGCGAGCCCGGTGAGCGCTCCCTCAAGGCCCCGGTCCGCGAGCACCGGCGGCAGGATGGAGCGGGAGACCGTCCGCAGTTCGGCCAGTGCCTGTTCGGCGGCGGACTGGGCGCGCTCCAGGAGTGCGTCGGCGCCCGCCGGATCACGGGCGACCATCCGGCGGGCGGCCCCGAGCAGCACGGTCACGGTGACGATCCGGTTCTGGGTGCCGTCGTGCAACGACCGCTCGATGCGCCGCAGTTCGGTGGCGTGGGCGTCGAGTGCGGCGGCCCGGGTGGCGGTCAGCTCGGCGACGCGCAGGGAGAGGTCGGCGTCGGGTCCGGCCGACAGGAGCCGGCGTCCCGGGTCCGCCTGGAGCCGGGCCAGGGCGGGGGTGAGCCCCAGGATGATGGCGATCCAGCCGACGCCGAGCAGGCCCACGGCGAGGGCGTCCGCCCAGGAGTGCGCGACGCCGATCCCGATGGACGTGGCGGTCGCGTCCGTGGGGGCGAGCCGCCAGTACAGCGGAAAGGCCGCGTCCCGTACGGCGACCAGCGGCAGCACGAACCCGAGCATGCCGAGCGGCAGTCCGAGGGCCAGGTGGCGCAGCAGCCAGCGGAGTTCGCGTCGGGTCGTGGGGTCGGTGAGGGCGGCCCGCAGCCGTGCGGGCGGCGGGTCAGGGGCGATGACCTCGGGGCCCCAGCGGGCGAGCCGGGCGCGCTCCATGTCGGCCAGGGCGTGCAGCACCCGGACCCCTCCGGGCAGCGCCAGCCACAGCAGGGCGAACGGCGCGAGGGTGGCCGTACCGAGTCCGGAGACCAGTTGGCCGAGCGCGGCGGCGGCGGTGGTCGCGGTGCCCACGACCAGGCCCTTGAGGTCGGCGGTGGCCATGGAACCCCCTCTGCTGGAGGACAACGACCCTAGGCGGAAGGAGGGTTCACCGCACCGCCGGGAGCCGGAAAGTACAGCCTGCTGTACCCCGGACCGGGCGGCGGGCTGGATCGGCCGGACCGGGTGCCGGCTCGTAGCGTCGTCGGCACCGACAACCACCGAGCCTCCTGGAGTACCCCGTGAACCTCGTGCTGTGGCCCCTGCTCGTCCTCAGCGTGCTCGGCAACGCGATCGCGTCCTTCACCCCCGCCGACACCGCGGTGCACCTGGCGTTCGGCACGGTCACCGCGCTGACGGCGACCGCCCTTGTCGTACGACGGGTGCGCACCGGTCCCTGAGGGACGGCCACCGGGGTCCGACGGCCGGCTACTTGAGGCCGATCTCCGCGCAGTCCGCCGCGTACGGCGCGGTGCAGATCTGCTGGACGGTGTAGACGCCGTCCTTGACGACCGTCTGCTCGATGTTGTCCTTGGTCAGGGCGACCACCGGCACCAGCAGGGACGGGATGTCGTCCTGGGTGGGGCTGTTCACCTTGTCGCGGATCAGCGCGTCGAACTGGAGGTCGCGGCCCTGGACCTTGTACACCGCGATCTGCGCCGCGTTGGTCGCCTCCAGCAGGAACGACTTGTACACGGTCATGTACTGCTCCCCCGACACCACGCGCTGCACGGCGGCGAGGGTGGCGTCCTGCCCGGTCACCGGCGGGATCCTGCTCGCCCCCGCCTTCTTGAGCTCGTCGATGACCGCGCCCGCCATGTCGTCGTTGGCCGAGTACACGGCCGCGATGTTGTTCAGGCCGACGGAGGCGATCGCCGCCTTCATGTTGGCCTTGGCGACCGAGGGCAGCCACTCGCGGGTGTCGTACTGCTTGGCGATGACGACCTTGCCGTCGAGCTCGCTGGTCGCGCCCTTCTTGAAGAGCGCGGTGTTGGGGTCGGCGGGCGAGCCGTTCATCATGACGACCTTGCTGGTCTCGGCCTTGTCGCCGAGCGCCTCGACGATGGAGCGGCCCTGCACCTCGCCGACGAGTTCGTTGTCGTGCGAGACGTAGGCGTCGATCGGGCCCTGGGCGAGGCGGTCGTAGGCGATGACGGGGATGCCCGCGTCCTTCGCCTTCTGGACGGACGGTTCGATCGCCGCGGCGTCGACCGCGTCCACCAGGATCACGTCCACCTTGTCGGCGACCATCTTCCGGAACTGCTCGCTCTGCCGCTTCGCGCTCGCCCCGGCGTTGGCGTAGGCGACCTTGCCCTTGCCGTGGGTGAGGGCCGCCACCTCCTTCTTGATGAGGGGGTGGTCGAACCGGTCGAAGCGGCTGGTGTCCCGGTCGGGGAGCAGCAGTCCCAGGGTGATGTCGTCGCCCTTCCTGGGGCTCACCGCGGTGTCACTGCTGCCGACTCCGCAGGAGCTGAGCAGAAGGGCCGACGCGCAGACGGCCATGACGGAGGGGACGGTACGCATGGCGATCCTGGGGGTGGGGGGATGTCACGTAGGCGCAACAGTAAGTGCCCCCCAACCCGATCAAACGGCCTGACGGCTTCCTTCAAGGGATCACCACTCGGCGTCCGCAACTAGGCACCGATGTGCACAAGTTGCCGGTCGGTGAGGGTGCGCACCATGAGGATCCCGGCGACGGCGGCGCCGACCATGGCGAGGTCGCCGACCAGCAGACCGGTCACGCCGTGGTAGGCGCGGGCGATGACCTCGTCGGTGCTGTCGTCGTACGTCAGCCCGAGACCGCTGACCAGGCCGACCAGCCACAGCGCCCACCACACGTTCACGACGGCGGGCAGCTTGTGGCCCGGGGCGCTCTGGTGGTGGATGTCGGCGACTATGCCGCGCGGGAACCACAGGTTGACGATCGGCACGACCCAGGAGGCGTAGACCCAGATGCCGGCGTAGCGCGGGCGCTCGCCGGACAGGGCGCGCGCGTTGTCCCGCATCCGCCACAGCCAGCCGATGAACGCGGCCGCGCACAGCAGCACGAGGATGTCTCCGGCCCCGCTGACCAGGTGGTACGAGTTCTCCAGCGCGTTCAGCGGCCGGTGCACGCCCTCGCCCTGGTCCGGCGGCCCGGCGGCGGGCTCCCCCGCGACGGCGAGCCGGACGTGCCACAGGGCCCGCAGCGCCCAGGCGGCACCGGCGAGCCCGAGCCCGGCGACGGCGAGTCGGGCGGAGCCGGCTGCTGGGCGCAGGGCGGGCCGGACGGCGTTCTCGGTCATGTGGTCCCCCAAGGAAAAGATCGGTTCGCCCCCTCATCGTTGCGAAGCCCGGGAACGGTTCACGCGGATGTTCCGGGCGGGGCCTGTGCGGAAGGGGTGCCGGGTCCCTTGGGTACCTCACGCCCCGGTGACGTTTCGCTCAACCTCTGGTTGCGGGGCGGTGATCGGGCGACGATGGGGGCATGACTCTGGCCGAGCGTGCCCTGGAGCGCCTGGAGGCGTGGTCCGACCTCAGTACCGGTCTGCCCAGCTGCGGGGCGGGGCTGGCGCTGCGTTCCGTGCACAGCGAGATCGTCCACTTCCATCCGGGGCGGGACGTGGACCTGCACCTCACCGAGCCGGCCATCCGCAGGTTCCACGCCGACCTCCAGGAGTCGACCGCGGTCCGGGTGGTGCCGGGGTCCCGGTGGGTCACCGTCCACCTCGACTGCGAGACCGACGTCGACCTGCTGATGAGCCTGGTCAGCATGGCGCTCAAGGCCCACCAGACGGGGCGGCCGGCGGTGGGCCCGGCCGCGTGCAATTTTCACCGGGTCACTGTCGTGCCGCGGGACTGCCCGATCGAGCCAATTCGGCGATAATCGGACTATGAGTACGGCGACGTTTGTAATAGCGGCCACGTCGAGCGAAGTACTCAACGTGATCGCCGCCTTTGTCGGTGGCCTGTTCATCGCCGGTGCACTGGTGTGGGCGGTGCAGTTCGGGATGCGGGTCCAGGAACGCGAACTGCCGCGGCCCAAGGTCGAGGAGCAGCCCCGCCTTCCGGAGACGGGACCGATTCGCGAGCTCCGGGAGATGCGAGAACCGGACGAGCTGTCGGACGCCACGGACGGCCACGAACGGCTGATGCCCCACGAACTCCACCCCTCATCCACCAGACGAGGAAAGGACCAGCACCGCAAACGCTGGCTCCCCGGCTCCAGCGGCGGCTTCGGCAGCGGGGGCCTCGGCCACGTGTGACGGGGCTGTGGCCCCGGTCCATCCCAGGAGGTCGTGAGCGCCGGGGGGGTGCGGTGAGGTAGCGGCTGCGGGTCCGTCGTGGCTGGTCGCTCTGGCCGTCACCGCCGTGGAGGGTGCGGTGGAGGGCGGCTGCGGGTCCGTCGTGGCTGGTCGCGCAGTTCCCCGCGCCCCTGATTGCTGGGCCCGCGTCGACCAGGACCCGGCGTGTCTCACCGGCCTCGCCGCCTGGCGCCTCCGGCCCCGCTCGCGGCCCCCTCCGCGCGCCCCGCGGCGAACCAGCGGGCCCGGCCGGGATGGTCGGCCGGGCCGGGTCAGCTGGTCGTTGTCAGGCGCGCATCGCTGGGCGGTACACCGCCAGGGCCCAGATGGCGAAGAAGTCGAGGCCGATCATGATGACCGACCAGACCGGGGCGTAGGGCAGGAAGAGGAACTGGGCCAGCATGCTCAGGGACGCCAGGAAGATGCCGGTCATGCGGGCCCACGAGGCGTCCCGGAGGATGAACGCGCCGGTGACCGCGGCGAGCACGCCCAGGCAGAGCAGGATCACGCCCCAGCCGGTGAGGCTGACCTTGTAGACGTAGTCACCGACCCGGGCCCAGACGTCGTCCTCGGCGAGCAGGGAGATGCCCTGGAAGATCGCCAGCACGCCGTTCATCAGCATCAGCACACCGGCGAAGACGACCCCGCCGGAGGCCCAGGCGGCCTCGGTGGGCGTGAACCCGGGGCCCGGCGCCGGGGAGGAGGACATGCCGGCGGACGCTTGGTGCCGCTCGCCGGTGGGCGGCTGGGTGGCGTGCGGTTGCTGTGTCATGGCCGTGTTCCACCTTTCGTGGTCGATGTGCTTCGACCATCCGGCGCAGCCCGGGCGGCCACCACGGGGGTGGGCCATCCGGGTGACACCGGGCGTGCGGCCGTACGACCGCGGCCCTTCACTGAAGGAACAGCACCCCGCACCCGGAGGCGAGATGACCCGCTGGACGACGCCCGCGCTGCTGACGGCCCTGGCCCTCACCGGTCTCACCGGCCTCACCGCCTGCTCCGACGAGGACAGCCCGTCCTCCGTGGCGAGCAAGGTCGCCTCCGCGGCCTCCCAGGCCGGGGACGCGGTGTCGTCGGCCACGGCGGAGGCGGGCCGGCGCTTCGACGACATCAAGAACGGCGTCGACGCCAGGGACGACGTACGGCTCACCGCCCCCACGACCGCCTCCGACGGCCGTACGACAGTCCAGGTCACCGCGACCAACAGTGCCGGCTCGGCCAAGTCCTTCACCGTCCAGGTCGACTTCACCCGCCAGGACGGCAAGCTCCAGGACGTGGCCGTGGTGACGGTGTCCGACGTCCCCGCGGGCGGCACGGGCACGGCGACCGCCCGCAGCACGCACGACCTGTCGGGAAAGGTGACGGCCAAGGTGTCACGAGCGGTCCGCTACTGACCCCGACCGCCCCGTCACGCCATCCAGAAGAACACCGCCGTCATCCGCTTCTCCGCCAGCGTCCCCCCGAAGTAACCGGTCGCACTGTGCACGAGGTTGGCGTTGTACAGCAGCAGCCGGTTGTACCTGTGCGGCACCCGTACGTCCTCCTCGAAGGCGTCCGGCGCCACGAACCGCGTGCCGAGCGCGTCCACGAGGTTGTTGTGCGGGGCCTGCACGACATTGCCGCCGAGCCGCCCGCCCGGCAGGGACTGCCGGTAGAAACTGGTGCCGCAGTCCTTCGGTACACCCGGGTTGAGGTACAGCACGGCGGCGTACCGGCACAGCGCCCGGGAGTCGGTGTGCGGCCGGGGCTCGCTCTCGCCCTCCCCCACCACCTGCACGCAGTTGTGGTTGAGGGTGCCCCCGCCGGGCGCCCGCTGCACCCACAGCTTCGGGGCCCCCGTGGCCTTCCGCACCAGCCCCTCCACCCGTGCGAGCTCGGCGGGTTCGAGCCCCGGCATGGTCCGCAGTCCGGGCCAGGCCTCCGAGGTGTACGGATGTCCCTTCACCCAGTCGTCCTTCGCGAGGCAGCGCTCCCGTACGGCGTCGACGTCCGGGAGCACGTCGTCGATCACCCAGTAGTCGCGGCCCTTGGTGGGCTTGCGGTAGGGGAGGACGGGAAGCGACCGCTGTCGTGGCATGGACATGCAGCGAATCTAGGTGCGGGACGCGTCATGTCTCTCCCGCGTTTTGCCCCGGACTTCCCCGTGTGACGGTCAATGAAAAGTCAACCGGTGACGGGCCGATGAACACAGACGCCCCCGCGTCCGTACTCCTGTGCGTCCGACCCGCCACGTGGCGGGGTCACCGACCGGGCAGGAGGCACGGTGCCACTCTCGCGCAACGCGATGGGAACGCTGTTCGTAGGCGGAGCCCTCACACTGACCCTGGGTGCGCTCGCGTACCCGTCCATGCTGGGTGTCAGCCAGGCGGCCACCGCACAGGACAGAATCATCGCGCAGACGCAGTGGGGCCCGCTGACCGAGCAGGACCGCGACTTCGTGGTCAAGGTGCGAGCGGCCGGTCTGTGGGAGTACCCGCTGGGCCAGATCGCCCAGCAGAAGGGGACGACCCCGGAGGTGAAGGAGGCCGGGCGCCACCTCATCGACGGACACGCGGCCCTGGACGCCGCCTGCCGCAAGATCGCCCCGATGCTGAACATCAGCATCCCGAACGTGGCGAGCCCGCAGCAGGTCGGCTTCGTGAACACGATCGACTCCAGCTCCGGCCAGCAGTTCGACTCGAACTTCGCCAACATCCTGCGTGTGACGCACGGCTCGATCTTCAACGCGATCGCGAAGATCCGCTCCACCACCAAGAACTCCCTGGTGCGGTCGCTGGCCGACATGGCCAACGACACGGTGCTCGACCACATGACGGTCATGGAGAAGACCGGCTTCGTCAACTTCGACCAGGCCCTGTTCATGCAGACCACCCCGCCGAAGCTGCCCGCCACGGACCTCACACCGCCGGCCCCGCAGCCGGGCGCCCCGATGGTCGTGCTGACCCCGCCGCCGAACCCGACGTCCACCCCGCTCGGGATCCCGGGCGAGAACAACGCGAACGGTGGCGGCGCCACCCCGGCCACGGGTGCCTCGCCGACGGTGGGTTAGCCCTGGCCGAGCCAGACCGTGGTGTCCGGTCCCAGCCGCCCGTTCTCCAGCGGGCCGCTGGCGAGCAGCACCTCCCCTTCGGGAAGCGGGACCGCGCTCTCCGACAGGTTCGTGACACACCGCCAGCCCTCGTGCCGGACGAAGTCCAGCACCCCGGCCGGACCGGTGTCCGTCCAGGTCAGCTCCTCCCCCTGGAGGAGCTTGCGGCGCAGCCGCAGGGCGGTGCGGTAGAGCTCCAGCGTGGAGCCCTCCGTGCCGTCCTGGGCCTCGACGGCGTACCGCGCGAACCACTGCGGCTGCGGCAGCCAGGCCCCGCCCGCCCCGAAGCCGTACGACGGCCCGCTCGTCGTCCAGGGCAGCGGCACCCGGCATCCGTCGCGCCCCTTGCGCACCCGCCCGGTCTGCTCCCAGATCGGGTCCTGGAGCACCTCGAAGGGCAGGTCGGCGACCTCGTGCAGGCCGAGTTCCTCGCCCTGGTAGACGTACGACGATCCCGGCAGCGCCAGCATGAGCACGGTGGCCGCGCGAGCGCGCCGCAGGCCCTGCTCGGGGTCGATCGCGGGCGCCCGGCCGCCGGCCAGCAGCCAGGCGTTCTCGTCGGTGCCCGGCGGCAGCACCAGGCGGGAGGCGTGCCGTACGACGTCGTGGTTGGAGAGCACCCAGGTCGCCGAGGCGTGCGCCGCGCGCGCGGTGGCGAGGGAGTCGGTGATGACCTCGCGCAGCGCGTCGGCGTCCCAAGGGGTCTGGAGGTACTCGAAGTTGAAGGCCTGGCCGAGTTCGTCGGCGCGGGCGTACCGCGCGCGGCGGGCGCCCGGCACCCACGCCTCGGCGACGGCCATGCGGGGCGGGGTGTAGGAGTCGAGGATCGTGCGCCAGTCGCGGTAGATCTCGTGGACCTCGTCGCGGTCCCAGTAGGGATGGCTGCCCGGCGGCAGACGGTCCAGCGCCTCCTCCGCGACGCCGGGCAGGTCGCCGAGGTCGCGCAGCGGCTCGGTCAGGTCCTTGGCCAGCGCGTGCGCCACGTCCACCCGGAAACCGTCGACCCCGCGGTCGGACCAGAACCGCAGGGTGGTGCGGAAGTCCTCGCGGACCTCCTCGTGGGACCAGTCGAGGTCGGGCTGCTCGGGGGCGAACAGATGCAGGTACCACTGCCCGTCCGGCACCCTCTGCCAGGCGCTGCCGCCGAACACGGACTGCCAGTCGGTGGGCGGCAGTTCGCCGTGCGCGCCGCGGCCGTCCCGGAAGACGTACCGCGCGCGGGCGGCGGAGCCGGGGCCGGCGGCGAGGGCCTCCTGGAACCAGGCGTGCCGGTGGGAGGTGTGGTTCGGGACGAGGTCGACGATCACTTTCAGGCCGAGCCGGTGGGCCTCGGCGACCAGGGCGTCGAAGTCGTCCAGGGTGCCCAGGCGGGGGTCGACGTCCCGGTAGTCGGCGACGTCGTAGCCGCCGTCGGCGAGTTCGGAGGGGTAGAAGGGGCTCAGCCACAGGGCGTCGGCGCCGAGGGCGGCCAGGTGTCCGAGGCGTTCGGTGACGCCCCGGAGATCCCCGAGACCGTCGCCGTCCGCGTCGGCGAAGCTGCGGGGGTAGACCTGGTAGACGACGGCCTGTCGCCACCAGTTCGGGTCCTTGCCGGAGAGGTCGGGCGTGGTGGTGCGGGGGGTCACGCGGGCTCCTCTGCAGTGCGTTTCAGTCCGTTGCAGTGCGTTTCATTCCGTACGGGCGACGAATTCGCCGTGGGCGACAAAGGGGATATCTGTCCACCTCACCGGAAAATCAACCCGGGCTTATCCGGAGCCAATGATTCCCGGTGTGTCGAAATTGTGATGGCTCCTGAACGGCCCTTGCATCACCGCAGGTTGACAGCATTCCGCCAGGAGATCCACGATGTCTGAACACTGTGGCGCATGTGACCAATGGGCCCAGTGTTTCTGATGCTTTCAGTGATCACTCACTCTCATCCTGACGGGATATCTATGTCCATAGCGAGACGTGTCACCCTTCGGCGCCTGCTGGGGACGGGCGCCGCGACGCTCGCCTTCTCCGCCGCCCTCGCCTCCGTCGCCTCGGCCTCCGACTGCCCCGGCGGCAAGGGCTGGGGGGACGGCGGACACTACAAGCCGGGCACGGGCGCCGGCTCGAAGACCGAGACCGACCGCTGCGAGTTCTCCCTCGACGGCAAGAACTTCTTCGCCTCGGTCAAGGTCGACGACCAGAACCTCAAGCCGGGTGACGACGGCAAGGTCCACGTCAAGGTCCGCGCCGCGGGCGACGCCAGCACGTGCACCGCCTCGCTCGCGTCCTACCTCGCGCACGGCCCGACGTTCGCCACCTCCGGTGAGCAGGTCTTCCACGACTTCGACACCGTGACCGTCAAGGCCGGCGGCGTCGACACCCTCGACGTCGCGATCCCCGACGCGGGCTGCTTCGGGCAGGTCGACCTCTACCGGGGCAACACCAAGTTCGACGGCAAGCTCGACGCCAACGACGGCCTTCCGCACGGCGACCTCCCCAAGGGCCCGGACCACCCGGTCATCAAGGACAAGCTGATCGCGGCCTGGAACGGCGGCACGAAGGACTGCACGACCACCGAGACCACGCCTCCGGCGACCCCGCCGGCCTCGGAGACCACTCCGCCGGCCTCGGAGTCGACCCCGCCGGCCTCCGAGTCCACGCCTCCGGCCTCCGAGAGCACGCCTCCGGCGTCCGAGACCCCGGGCACGGACACTCCCACCCCCTCGGCCTCGGAGTCCACGTCGACCCCGGGTGCGCCCACCCCGAACGGCGGTGGCGGCGACCTCGCCGAGACCGGCGCCAGCAGCAACACCCCGCTGATCGCAGGCGGTGCGGCGGTGCTGCTCGCGGGCGGCGCGGGCATCGTCCTGGCAACGCGCCGCCGCAAGGCCTCGCGCGCCTGACCCCTCCTCATCCGACGGGGCCGTCCCACCTTCCGGGGTGCGGGCGGCCCTTTCGGCTGCCTGCCGCGGCCGTGGGATCGGCTCAGTGCAGGGGGCCGGTAGACCAGTTCCTGGATGTGCCCGTCCAGCGCGCGGCTCACCACCCCTACGCGGCGGTGCCCGCCCGCTCGGCCTCGGCGGTGATGATGCTCAGCGCCTCGGTGACGCGGTCGAGGTGGGTGCGGTGGGAGACCACGCAGACGCGCAGGGTGTAGCGGCCGTCGACGACCGTGCTGGAGAGCACGATCCGCCGGTGGCCGTTGATCCGCTCCAGCAGGCGCCGGCTCGCCTCGTCCGCCCGCTCGGCGGCGGCCCGGCTGCCGTCGGCGGGGCGGAGCCGGAAGATCACGGTGGACAGGTCGGGACGCTGCGGAACCTCCAGGCAGGCGACGCCGGACAGGGTCTCGTGGACGTGTGCGGCCAGGTCGAGCTTCTCGTCCAGGGCCTCGCGGAAGGCGTCCACGCCGTGCAGGTGCAAGGGGAGCCAGGCCCGCAGACCGCGGATCTCATGGGTCAGCTCGGGCCCGAGACGACCGGAGTCCGGCACGCTGCCCGCCGCCCGCATGTCCTGGAGGTAGCTGCCGGTGCCGTCGTGTGCGGCGTGCAGCGCGGCGAGGTCGCGGACCACCAGGGCGCCGGTGCCGAACGGCATGAACAGGGTCTTGTGCGGGTCCAGGGTGACGGAGTCGGCCCGCTCGACACCGGCGAGGCGTTCCCGGCCGCGTGCGGTGAGCCGGAAGAAGCCGCCGTAGGCCGCGTCGACGTGGAACCACAGGTCCTCGCGGCGGGCCAGGTCCGCCAACCGGGGCAGCGGGTCGACGGTGCCGGTGTCGGTGGTGCCCGCGGTGGCCACCAGCAGGAACGGCCGCAGCCCGGCGTCCCGGTCGGCGCGGATCATCGAGGCGGCCGCGCGCGGGTCCATCCGCAGGTCCGGGGTGTGCGGCACGGTCCGTATGTGCGCGGCGCGGATCCCGGCGAGACGGGCGGCCTTGGCGACTGAGTGGTGGGCGAAGGCGGTGGTGTAGACGGTGCCGCCGGCGAGGTCCTCGCCGAGCCCGTGGTGCCGGGCGGCGACGGTCGCGGAGAACGTGGCCATCGAGCCACCGCTGGTCAGCAGCCCACCACTGCCCTCCGGCAGCCCGCACACGTCCCTGGCCATCCAGCGGATCACGCTCTCCTCCAGCGCCGCGAGCGCCGGGGCGACCGAGGCCAGGCCGCCGTAGCGGTTGACGGCACGGGTGTAGAACTCGGCGAGCGCGGCCGTGTACAGCCCGCTGCCCGGGATGTACGCCAGGTGGCCGGGCCCGGCCGTCTCCAGAGCGCAGTCGGCGGCCTCGTCCAGGCGCGCGAGCAGCGCCTTCAGACTGCCGCCCCGGGCGGGCGGCGGCGCCAGGAGGGACTCCACGAGCTCGGCCTCGGCCCGCGGCGGCAGGGGGCTGGTCGCGGGGCGGGCGGCGAGGTTCTCGGTGCGGTCGACAACACGGTCCAGGACGAGACGGCCCATCTCGGCCATGTCGGCGCGGTCGGGTTCCAGGGGAAAGGGGTGCATGGGGCTACGATGCGCCGCCGACCCCGGCATCCGATGGCGCAGCGAGTGCCCGTACGGCCCTTTGGCGCACGATCGTTCTTCGATGGCACCGATATGCTGCATTTCATGCCACGCCCCCTGTACGACCGTATCGACCGGGCGATCCTGGACCACCTCCAGCGTCACGGCCGCACCCCCAACGTCGACCTCGCCGAGGCCGTACGCCTGTCCCCCTCGTCCTGTCTGCGCCGCACCAAGGCGCTGGAGGAGGACGGGGTGCTGGCCGGCTACCGGGCCGACCTGGACCGTGAGCGCCTGGGTCTCGGACTGACGGTGTTCCTGTCCCTCAAGGTCGAGCACTCGCGCACCACGGCCCAGGTGGTCGAGGAGGCGCTGAAGTCGATCGACCACGTGGTCGCCTGCCATGTGGTCTCCGGCGACGCCGACTTCTTCGTCGAACTCGCCGTGCCCGACCTGCGCACCTTCGAAAAGGTGCTCACCGACCAGATCCTGGCCATCGGTCCCGTCCGCGACGCCCGCAGCACCTTCTGCATCCGCACCGTCGTCGACCGCGGCCCGCTGCCCCTCACCTCCTGGCCCAAAAAATCGAACACATGATTGAATTCGGGCATGCGATCGTTCCCCGACGACCTCGCCCGGGCACAGCGGGAGTGGAGCGCCACGTACCGGCGGCTCGCCGACCACCCCGACCGCACCGAGCTGCGCCGACGCCTGCACCGGCTGTCGACCGAGACGTACTTCCATCCCCACTGGGAGCGGCGGCGGCCCCGCCCGGCCGAGTGGTGGGCACTCCGTGACCTCGGCCGGTCGGCCGGCTCCGAGGACCAGACCGGCCGGCTCGACCGATGACGGACCGAAGTGCGGGACCGTACACCGCGGACGATCCTGAAGACATGTCCGGCCCGATCCGAGTGATCGTCCACCCGCCCTCCCCCACGGGCGGCCGCCGCGTACGCGTGGACGGCGAGATCCTGGGCCTCGCCCACAACCTGACCGACGTGGCCGAGTTCCTCCGCCGAGCGGGCCTGGAGATCGACGCGGCGGAGGTGGCGGAGTCGACCTGGATCGACTGGCGCGGGGTGGGACCGGACCGGTGGGGGCCGGAGGAGTGAGGCGAAAGCCGCCCCGGCTGCCGGGGCGCGGTCCACGTGGGCCGGTCCGCTCGCCCACCCGGACGCCGCGTCGGCACGCACCGCCGCAATCGCCACCGCCATCACCCCGTGAGCGGGGCTCTTCAGCCCTACCAGGACCAGGACAGGGCTAGGACACCTGCTTCAGCAGCCCCCGTACCGCCTCGTCCACCACCCGGTACCGCACCACACGCCCCTCCTTCTCTCCCGCCACGACCCCGGCCGCGCGCAGCAGCCGTAGCGCCTGGGACACGGCCGGGTCGTTCATGCCCGTCGCGATCGCGAGGTCGGAGACCGCGAGCGGGCCGGTGCGGTGCAGGGCGAGGAGGAGGGAGAGGCGGTTGGGGTCGGCGAGGAGGGCGAAGCGGTCGGACCAGGTGCGCACGTCCCCCGGGTCGCCGATCGCGGCTATGGCGTCGCACACCCGGTGTCCGTCGATGGTGCGGCGATCGGCTCGGTCGGCCGGGACGAGGTGCATGGGCTCATCCTCGCAGGCGACCGTATGTGATCTTCCATACCTGCGCAGGTGCGCAGCTATGCAGGGGAGGCCGGCACCCCCTACGGTGAGCGGGCCGTGGTGCTCGGGAAGCCGGTGACGACCCCTCAAGGTCCAGACCGGCGCGGCCCTCGCCACTGTGATCGGGAAGTGTCCGTGCCGTCGAAGCCACTGGTCGTACGACTGGGAAGGCAGGCGCTGACACGCAGGACCCGTAAGCCAGGAGACCGGCCACGGCACGTCAGGAACTGATCCACGAGGTGTTGGAGCTGACCGTATGACCGAGCCTGCCCTGTCCAGGGCCACGAACCCTGCCACGGGGGCCGGTGCCGATGTCGGCGCCCCAACTGGTTTCCGCTGGCGGCGTGAGGACACCGTCAAGACCGTCGGACTGCTGGCGACGATCGCCGCCCTGCACGTCGTCGCCTTCGGCATCCTCTTCCTGCTCGTCGTCCCCGCCCACTACGAGGTCGGCACCAAGGCCTTCGGCGTCGGACTCGGCATCACCGCCTACACCCTCGGCATGCGGCACGCCTTCGACGCCGACCACATCGCCGCGATCGACAACACCACCCGCAAGCTGATGGCCGACGGCAAGCGGCCGGTGTCGGTGGGGTTCTGGTTCGCCCTCGGACACTCCAGCGTCGTCGTCCTGCTCGCCGCGCTCATCGCCGGCGGCACCCAGCTCGCCGGCAAGGTCATGAACGAGGGCTCCAGCACCCACCAGGTGCTCGGATTCCTCGGTACGACCATCTCCGGCACCTTCCTCTACCTCATCGCCGCCCTCAACCTGGTCGCCCTGATCGGCATCCTGAAGGTCTTCCGGGCGATGCGGGCGGGGTCCTACGACGAGAAGGAGCTGGAGCAGCACCTGGATTCCCGGGGCTTCATGAACCGGATCCTCGGACGCCTCACCAAGTCCGTCACCCGCCCCGGGCAGATGTTCCCGCTGGGCTTCCTGTTCGGGCTCGGCTTCGACACGGCCACCGAGGTCACGCTGATGGTGATGGCCGGGTCGGGCGCGGCCGCCGGACTGCCCTGGTACGCGATCCTGTGCCTGCCCCTCCTCTTCGCCGCCGGCATGAGCCTGTTCGACACCCTCGACGGCACCTTCATGAACTTCGCCTACCAGTGGGCCTTCTCCAACCCGGTGCGCAAGGTGTTCTACAACCTCGCCATCACCGGACTGTCCATCGCGGTCGCCTTCTTCATCGGCACGATCGAGCTCGTCGGCGTCCTGCACGACAAGTTCGCCCTCACCGACGCCCTCACCACCTGGATCGCCGAGATCGACCTCGACAACGTCGGTTACGTCATCGTCGGCCTGTTCGTGGTGGTGTGGGCGGCGGCGATCGCCTACTGGCGGCTGGCCAAGGTGGAGCAGCGGTGGGGCATCAGCAGTTCCTGAGGGACCAGATCGGGCGCCCGTTGCAGGAGTTGCTGCTGTCGCGGTAGGAGCCGGCGCCGACCCAGTTCTCGGCTTGAACGGAACCCAACCCTTTCAAACGTTTCAAGCGGAGCCCGTCCCTTCGAGCAGCGCCCGCCCCGCCGGGGTGACGGTGTGCACGACATGTCTGCCGCGGCGCACGCTCAGCAGCAGCCCGGCCCGGCGCAGCACCGCCGTGTGCTGGCTCGCGGCCGCCCCGGAGATCCCGAGCCGCCGGGCGAGCTCACCGGTCGTACGGCCGGTCTCGGCGTCCTCGAGGATCGCCGCGCGGGTCCGGCCGATGAGCGCGGCGAGGCCGGCGCCGGACACGGGGCGGCCGGGTGGCCGGACCCAGCCGAGGGCGGGCTGGATGGGGTAGACGAGGACCGGCGGCAGCTCGGGGGCGGCCACCGTGACCGGTCTGCGCAGGCAGAACAGGGAAGGCTGGAGCAGCAACCCCCTTCCACCGAGACGGAGTTCGCGCTTGACGGGATAGTCGGCCTCCAGCACCGGCGGCCGCCAGCGCAGCACGGGACCGAAGCTCGCCAGCAGCCCGTCCGTGCCGCCGTCCAGCACCTCGCGGGCCCGGACGGCCCGGTCGGCGTCCACCTGGGCCCGGATGTGCGGCCAGAACGGGGCGAGCGCGTGCCGGTGGTAGCCGTGCAGGGCGGCGCCCAGGCGGCGCAGCGCCGGGGGTTCGCCGTCGGCCAGGGCGCGGGCCTCGGACGGCAGCGGGCGGGTGCGGCGCGGGGAGGCGGCGAACGCGGTCAGGTCCCTGCGCAGCGCGGTGCGGGGCGTGCGCAGCACGGTGTCGACGGCGTCCTCCAGGTCGTGGCGGCCGTCGAGGTGGGGGGTGAGGAAGTCCGGTGTGTAGCCGCGCGCCGGCAGCAGCGCGGCGAGCAGCGCGGGCGCCGGGCGCAGCCGTGCGCGGACCAGCCGCCGCCAGTCGCCGAAGAGCAGCGGCGCGTCCTGCCCGGCGAGCGCCTGGAAGCTGTTGGTGATCTCCCAGAGCGGGTCGGGGGCGGCGGCCACGCGCACACGTGCGAGGTCGTCGGCGGTGAAGTGCACCCGCAGCATGGGGGGGTTCTCCGATGGTGGTCGGTCATCGGGTGGGGGGCGGTGCGCTTCGACGATGACGGAGTGCCGGGGGCGGGGACAAGGGGGCATTCGGTCAGCCCGCCCGTCCTCCGCCTCTCGGCGAGATCGATGCCACCTCTCGACGAAGCCGGTGCCTAGACCCCCTCCTCGGCGAGGCCGGTGCCACCTCTCGGCGAGGTCGGTGCCTAGACCCCCTCCACCGCCGTCAGCCACAGCTTCACGTACCGCTCCACGTCCACGTCCAACCCCACGTCCACGAGGGTCACTTCGCGCTCGCCCCCGTGGATCTCGGACTCGCCGGGCCGCCGCCGGCGGTCGACGACGGTCTGGCCGCGGGTCGGGCCAGGGGCCAGGCTCACCTCGACCGGCAGGAGTTCGGTCGTCAGCCCGTCCGGATCGACGACCGCGCAGACCGCGCCCGCGTCGCCGAGCCCGCCGGTGGGGGTGGGGTCTCCGGACGCGGCCGGATCCCGGTGGGCGAGCAGTTCACCGGCCATGCGCAGACTGGGCTCCGCGCTCGCCCGCAGCCGCTGGACGTCGGCGGCCGGGACGACGACCCGCTCGAAGACGTCCAGGCCGTACATCGTGATCGGCACACCCGCGGTGAGCAGGACGGCGGCCGCCTCGGGGTCGTGCCAGACGTTGAACTCCGCGACCGGCGTGGCGTTCCCGGTCGCCACCGCACCGCCCATGAACACGATCCGCTCGATGTTGCGCACCACGTCGGGGTGCGTACGAAGCAGCAGCGCGATGTTGGTGAGCGGCGCGGTGGGGATCAGGGTGACCGGCCGGGGCGAGGCGAGGATCTCCCGCCTGAGCAGGGTCACCGCGTCCACGTCCACCGCGACCCGGGTCGGCGCGGGCAGCCCCAGGTCGCCCATCCCGTCGAGCCCGTGCACATGCCGCGCGGTGCGCACGGGCTCGATCAGCGGCCGCTCGGCACCCCGGGCGACCGGGACGTCCCCGGCCCCGGCCTGCTCCAGCACGGTCAGGGTGTTGCGGACCACGCCGTCGACGTCGGTGTTCCCGGCGACACAGGTGACCGCGCGCAGGTCGATCCCGGGATGCCGTACGGCGAACAGCAGGGCCAGGGCGTCGTCGACACCGGTGTCGCAGTCGATGATCACCGGGATGGGCTGACCGGTCACGGCGGGGTCCTTTCCTCACTGGCGTACGCGTAGGTCACCGACGTACGGGACCGACCTTACGCAGCCGCCCAGAGTTCGGCCCCGCGATCAGCGACCCGATCGCCGATCCGCCCCAGCAGCTCATCGACGGGCACGGCTCCCGGCCTACGCCCGTCCCGCAGCCGTACGGCCGCACAGCCGGCGCCGGCCTCCCGCTCCCCGATCACCGCCTGGTACGGCACGAGCCGCGCGGCGCGCACCCGGGCACCGAGGGTGCCGTCACCGGGCCCGGACAGCTCGGCCCGGACACCGCGCGCCTGGGCCCGCCGTACGAGTTCCACTGCCCGCTGCTCCTGCCCCCCGCCCACCGGCAGGACGACGAGCTGCACGGGAGCGAGCCACACGGGAAAGGCACCCCCGTGCACCTCGACGAGATGAGCGACGGCCCGCTCCACACTGCCGACGACGCTGCGGTGGACCATGACGGGTCGGTGTCGGCCGCCGTCGGCCCCGATGTAGTGGAGGTCGAACCGCTCGGGCTGGTGGAAGTCGATCTGGACGGTGGAGAGGGTGGACTCGCGACCGGCCGGGTCGGTGATCTGGACGTCGATCTTCGGGCCGTAGAAGGCGGCCTCCCCCTCGACTGACTCGTAGTCGACGCCCTCCAGGACGTCTTCGAGCAGGCGGGTGGCTCGACGCCAGAGCTCCGGGTCGGAAACGTACTTGCCTTTGCTCTCGTGGTCCCCGCCCGGCAGGGAGAGCCGGTACCGGGAGGCCCGGATGCCGAGGTCGTCGTAGGCACGCCGGATGAGCCCGAGGGCGGCGCGGGCTTCGGCCACGGCCTGGTCCGGGATGCAGAAGATGTGGGCGTCGTTGAGCTGGATGGACCGGACACGGGTGAGCCCACCGAGAACGCCGGAGGGCTCGGATCGATACATGCCCCCCAACTCGGCAATGCGCAGGGGCAGTTCACGATAACTGTGCGACCGGGCCCGGTAGATGAGGGCATGATGCGGACAGAGACTGGGCCGCAGCACGACCTCCTCCCCCTCGCCGCCTCCCATCCGCATGGGCGGGAACATGTCGTCGCTGTAGTGATCCCAGTGCCCGGAGATCTCGTACAGCTCCCGCTTGCCGAGCACGGGCGAGTACACGTGCCGGTACCCGGCCCCGCGCTCCACCTCCCGCACGTACTCCTCCAGCACATGCCGCACGACGGCCCCGTCGGGCAACCAGTACGGCAGCCCGGCGCCCATCAGCGGGTCGGTGTCGAACAGGTCCAGCTCACGCCCGAGTCGACGGTGGTCGTACATGGAAATCTCCCTCACTCACGAGGGGCGAGGTGACCGGCGGCAACACAGAACCCCGGGGCACTCGCCCCGGGGCTTCGGACTGCGTCAGGTGTCAGCGCGCCGGGGGTGGTTCCGGCGTCGTCGTGATGGACGGGAGTGCGTGGGCGCGCTGCATGGGGTGAGGGTAGGGGGTGGAGCGGGGACGGGGCGAAGGGTTTTCAGAGGCGGGGTTGGTGCAGGGACCGTATGAAGGTGGCCCAGGCGCCGGGGACGACCTGGAGTATGGGTCCGCCGGGGGACTTGGAGTCGCGGACGGCGACGATGCGAGGTCGATTACGAGCGACTTCGACGCACTCGCCGTTTCCGCTGCTGTGACTGGACTTGGCGAACTCGAAGTACGGCACGGCTCACAACTCCTTGCGGATGCGTTCGATCAGCTCGACGGAATCGTGAAGAGCGAGCCCGTTCCTTGCGATCCGCTCGAACTTGGTGTTGTGACGGGCGGCGTCCGCCTCGCTCTCCAGCCACAGCGTAGACGAGGTCGTGTCCATGTAGACCACGTCCATCGCGCCGGGTTCGGCGAAGGAGACGACGCTGAAGGCGCTGGTCATGCCGGGGTGGGAGCCCGCGAGGAAGGGGACCACCTGAAGCTTTACGTTGGGGAGCCGGGACACCTCGACGAGGTGAGCCAGCTGAGCACGCATGACCTCACGGCCGCCGACGAGTTGACGCAACGCGCCCTCTCCGACAACGGCCCACAGGTCGAGCGGGGTGCTGTCCGTCAGCCGCCCCTGCCGTGCGACCTTGGCCTCCACGAATCGCTCGATCTCACCAGGCTCGTCCCAGTCGGCGTTGCCGATCGCCAACGCCCTGGCGTAGTCCGGCGTTTGCAGGAGGCCCGGGACGAAGGCCCCTTGCCAGGTCCTCACACCGGTCGCAATGTCCTCCAGAGCCACGTACTCCACGAGGGATCGCAGCTCGGGGTACTGGTTCCACCATCCCTTGGCCTTGCGTCGCTCGCGGTCCGTCCGCGCGAGGCTCAACAACCGTTCCAGGGCCTTGGGTTCGGTGACGCCGTACAGCTCGCACAGAGTCCTGATGTCGGGATCGCGGAACGGCACCCACCCGCGCTCCATCTTGGCCACCTTGGCGGCCGTCGCCGACAGCGCCTCGGCGGCCTGCGGCTGGGTCAGGCCGGCCGAGTCCCGCAGCCGCAGCAGTTCACCACCCAACTTGCGTGCGAGGACGGTGGATACGCGGGTTCCGCGCGTGAACTGGCCTGAGGACACCTCGGATCACCTCCTGATCGCGGCAAGTCTGCGACCCGCTCAAGCCGCACCGCAACCTGAATCGGAGACATATTTCCCCGAGACAGCTTGCAGGCACCTGCGGAACATCACTACCGTAAGTACTCAACCGCTCACCGAGCGACACCAGTTGGCGGAAGAGCACCGTGCTGCCCGCACGGCGAAGCCACCCCAACTCCCTGCCCCCCTGGAGGACCGCCGTGACCGACTCCTGCCCTCCCGGCCCGCCCAAGCCCTACGACCGCTACGACGAGGTCAGTTACACCCCGCACCCCCGCAACATCCCCCTGGCCCGCAGACAC
Organism: Streptomyces sp. NPDC057253; assembly: GCF_042669125.1. Lineage (NCBI taxonomy): Bacteria > Bacillati > Actinomycetota > Actinomycetes > Kitasatosporales > Streptomycetaceae > Streptomyces > Streptomyces sp. NPDC057253. Next base: position 24,628 of record NZ_JBHUXV010000107.1, read on the forward strand.
GTGGCCGGACTCACCATCGCCTGGGGCCACCCGGCCCTGGCCGGCGACGCGGCACTCCTGGCCAGCGAGTTGTGCACGAACGCCCTGCTGCACGGCTCCCTGCGCGACCGCCTGTTCCGCGTCGAAACAACCCTCACCCCCACGACCCTCCGCATCGCGGTAACGGACCCCCGAGCCGAACGCCTCCCCACCCCGAGCCCCTCTCACCCCAACGACCAGTCCGGCCGAGGCCTCCACATCGTCCGCATACTGGCCGCCCGCTGGACGGTGGAGAGACTGACGGTCGGCAAGAGGGTATGGGCGGAACTGAACATCCCGACGAGCCGCGATGCGTAGACGAGCCGCTTCTCAGCTGTCAGGGCGAGGGAAGGTCTCCACGTCCACACGAAACAGGTCCTGCCCCGGCCCGACGGGACTCACGAGGACAACGAAGTCAGGCAGCGCAGCGGCAGAGGGAGTCCCGTCCTCGTCGACGCTGCCGTCCTCGTCCTGCCAGGCGATCAAGTGGATCACCACCGAGTACCGCCCCACAGGCAGATCGAACTGAACGGTCCCCGGCCACGCTTCGGCCCCCACCGCCTCGATACCGCTGAGCCATACCCGCCCCGACGAGCGAAAAAGGTAAGCCTCAGAGCTGACGAGCCGATACCTGCTCTCCCGCTCGGTCAGCCGAACATCCCGCCCCGGACCACCGATCCGCACCAGGACCGAGAAGGCGCCATCACTCCGAATGTTGATGGGCACGAGAGAGCCCGCACGAATGTGCCCCTCAACGTCCTCGTCCTCACCGAGCTGAAGGTCCCACGAGTCGTAGTCCACGATGCCCGCGAAGCTCTCCGGGTCCCACAGAACGAGCATCCCGGCATCGGTAGCCACAGTCTCAGCAGACCGAGCCAAAGAAGTCACCCCCAAATCCTGCCCCGCACGACCAGCCAGCCGCGAGTGTCAGAGCGGGAGATCGTCGGGTAGCACCCGGAACGCCTTATGGTGACCCAACGGGCGTACGGCCCGGAAGTCTCGTCGGTCCAGCGTGAGAATCGCGTCCGTGTCGTAGTCGGCGGCCAGCGCCACGTTCACCGCGTCGGCGAGGTCGAGGTCGAGCGCACGGTAACGGACACGGACGGACTGGGCGGCGCCCAGGTGGGCTTCCGTGATCTCCGGCAGAACGACACGCCCCCGGCCCATCCAGCGGCGCAGGTCGTCGACCGCGCTGAGGGCAGCCTCCCTGCCGAGCTCACGCGTCGCCACGTGATCCAGTTCGGCCAGGAGAAGCGGGGACATGACCAGCAGGCCCGCCGCCATGATGGCCTCGTTCGCCGCGCGATGTTCCGGGTGAGCCGAGTCCAGGGCGGCCAGAAGGCCGGACGTATCGGCGATGACAATGATCACGCGGCAGATCCGGAGCCCGAGTCGCTCTCACGCCGGACGGCCTCGGCGACCGTGTCGCGGACCTCCGACGCGGACAGCGTGCGCCCCGGCCCCTCGAACGTGCGCGAGAACAGCGGCTCGTCCCAGACACGGTTCGCCATGGCCGCGAGATGGATGCCCTGACGGATGATCTCGGCCTCGCTGATACCTCGACGCTTGGCGGCCTCCTTGATGATGGCCAGGTCCTCAGGGTCCGCGTAGACGTTGGTGCGCTTCATGGACATGTACCAAGAGTAGTCCATGTACCAGACTGATGTATGCGACGCACCTCTCCAGGCCGTGCGGCCGAGGACGGGCCGAGCCGACCTCACACACCTCTTCCTGATGCCGTACAGCTCTATGTGCCCCATGGCAGCGTCCAGCCTGGCGCCGGCCACAGGGCCCGGATCGCTCATGGTCCGGAGACCCGTGACACCTCGGCCTCAGGCTTGCAGATGTGGCCATCCCTCCCGATTCGAGAACGTCTCGAAGCAGTAGCGAGTGGACCTGTCCCACTCCTCGCCGGTTGCCAGCTTGTAGGCCTGATCCGGAACGTAGAGGAGCGACTCTCCATCACACGTGGACGCGGTGTACGGAGCGAATCGGGCTACGTCGACGAACACGGACTCCCAGACGGATTGGCCGGCAGCCACCACAGCGCAGCGCGCGTACAGGAAGCTGTCTCCCGACTGAGGGAACGGCTTGCCGTCCCGCGACGTCAGGTCAGCGACCGGCAGAGCGCCGAACTTCTCCTGGTCCAGACGGTACAAGGCCTCTGACAGCCGCTCGGCGAAGCCGCGGATTTCGGCAACCGGGCGAGCGCCCAGCTCTACAGCAAGCTGGTTGCACCCGAAGTCGTCGGCCTCGCCTTTCAAGGTGCCTATCAGCGCCCAGAATTCGTCCCAGGTCATCATCATGGCCAGAGCCTACGACCCAGCGATCTCGGGCCTTCCCGCGGTCGTCCGAAGCCGCTGAACACCCGCCGACAACGACCGATGACAACCAAGCAGGCGTTCGCACCTGCCGTTCGGATCAGGCTGTGGGACGGCGGCGAACGCCGAGCCTATGGACCCACTTCAGGGCGTATACGGCTGCCATGAGGACGAAGCCGGCGAACGTGAGCCAGGACCAGGATTTCGCCACCGCGAAACTCAGCAGCAGGCCGCTGAAGAGCAGTAGGGAGGCGACGACTTCCAGCAGGTCAAGGCGTGCCTCGAAACGCACCGCTGAGTCAGATCCGCGCAGTCGGCGAATTACCGGAACGAGGCCGAGGACCTGCAAGACGGCCAGACCGAGAGCGAGCCAGACGAACCACCCGGGTATGTCCACGGCGCGCACTGCATCGCGCACCGGGAGCCCTTGAGCGTCTAGGACATGGCCGCTGAGGCGAGGCGGCAGCCGTCCGGCTACAAGGGCTTCCTCGTCGACCTGCTGGCAGCCGAGTGTGCCGAAAGTTGGGGCGGCCTGATGGCGCGAGCCGACCTTGCCCGTACTTCTTGCACTGCCAAGAAGGCGACGACAGCTATCGCGACGAGGCGGGTCACGTTCCACGTCGTGCTGGCATTCATCCCTTGCGAAGAGGCCTCGACCCTGAGACGCATAGAGGTCTCCGCGATGGCTATCAGCGGAATCAGCGTTCGTGCAGCGAGCCCGCGAAGGCCGTTGTTCCGCCCCAGGTTTCCTGCCAAACCGAGGAGAAGGCCAAGAACAACTGCTGCTGCACCCCAGAAGAGGGTCTTCGACAGGAATCCAGCCCAGTAGATGTGCGTGCCCTGCGAGGGGTCGTCGAGGTTCACCCATTCCCGGTAGTCCCCCTGCGCGAGTTTGGTCACGTAGTAAGCAACCACGGCAACAGTGAGAGCGAACCCGGCTACAACGGCGGACCTGACTCTGGACCTAAATCCGACACCCACACAGAAGGCGAGAGCGGCCCAAGACCAACCTGCTGACAGGACAAGGTGTACCGAGTGGATTACAGGGGCTTCGATCGTCCCGAGAACGGGAGCGGCAACGCCGAGTACCACGGCAGCTGTAAGAGCCATTGCAACTGGCAGGACGGCAGGACGTGAAGGGGACACGAGAACGAGTGAGTCCTTTCCATCAACAGACACTTGAGACTGCCGCAGGCGATTCCGGCAAGAATATCGGAGTGGCCGCCTCGTGGTCCTCCCCGTTCCAATCTGAGCAGATCAGTCAAAACGGGCCACAAGGGCCGCAATGTGTTTCTTGCCCCTGAGGAAAATTCACGACCGAAGCGCGAAATTTCAGACCAAGTGCGACATTGCGGCCCCTGGGACGTCACCGTTTCCTAGTCAGTCACACCCCAGTATGCATAGCACGTGAAGGCTGCACCTGCAGTCTTGCTCGCTTTAGCCGTCTTGCCGGCCACCTCGCCAACCTTGAGGCTGCTATTGGCTATCTTCGCGGTAGCATTGTGCAATTTCGAACCATGGAAGTAGTACGAGTAGCACCGCTTGCCGTCGGCCACCAACTCGGTACCGTAGGTCCAAGTGCCGCCACCCACGTCCTTGGTGGTTGCCGGAGCGACCCGAGAGTTGGGGTCGACCTTGATCTCGACCATGCCCCACTCCTTGACATTACTCAGCTCCTTGGGCGGCTGCGGCGTCGCGCTGCTGGCCGGCGAAGCGAGAGCACCGACAAAAACTGCCGCGCTCGCAGCGACCACTGTCACGGATCTACGGAAAAACCTCATGAACGCAACATCCCCTCCGTTGATGTTCCCCTGTGGGCTCACGGAGACAGATCCTCGGCGAAGCGGCCCCACGATGCGATTGGAATTCGAGGGAAGAGGGCTGAAAATCAGCACTCACACCGTGTCCCTTTTGTGCGTTTTACCATCCCCATGCTGTGTCTTTTGCGGCGGAAAGCCGGAGGTGCACCCGGCTGGGGATGTCGCGGATCGAGCGGATCTACTGTCTGCGAGGCTCGATCTTCGACCGGATGTGATCGCTTGCCTCAAACGTTCATAAGTCCCCGTCAGCTTGCTGACATCAGAGGGAGTCCCACCAGAACCGCGCCGCCGCTCGCGGGGTCCAGGTCTCGTCGAACTCCCGGTGCACGTAGTCGGCCAGCTCCAGGACGCAAAGGATGATGTCGGTCTGCCACATCGAGAGCACCGGATGTCCGAAGCTTCCCCGGCCGGCAGGCAGGTACCGGTGGGCGTACACAGGCACCAACACCGGCACCTGTGCCAGATGATGCCGCGCCACCGCCAGTGCCGCCGTTCCGTCGGCCGGTCGCTCACCCCGGCCCTCGTACCAGAACCGGTCGTGCTCCACGCTGAGCAGAACACCCTCGACCGGCCAGTCGAGTTGTCACCGCAAGCTGTCCAGATCGCCGCCCCTCCACTCCGGCCACGGCCTGGACCAGTTCGGCCTCTGTCAGCCCCGGCTCGAACTCGTACAGGACCGTCTGTCTCAGGCGTCGTGCAGCTTCCGCGCCCAGGCGAACTCCCTCATTGCTGATCACTGGCGCACGCTAGCGCCGCCCATGGGCGACCGTCACACGAACTGTGCCGGCGCAGCAGATCGGTTCCCGTCTCCTTCCCCATGCCCTACCGGCACAGCGGAGACGGGGCTTTGGTTGTGCTTGACATGGTCTTTCGTCTTGCGGCAGTCGTCGAGAGCGAGACCAACTTGACGGCCTGCGATCCCCAGGTGCAGCGTCCGCTCCGAGAGACATCACCGCGAATCTGCGTAGTCGCTACGGCGGTTGAGCTTCGAGCGGTGGGGAGGGGCGCCTGTCTCGCCTTTGTGGCCATTCGCCGCTCCACGCACCACCCCCACCGCCACCAACGCGACCCCCAGGCCCAGGGCCGTCTGCGTCGTGAAGGGCTCGTCGAACATCAGCGCGCCCCAGATCGCCGTCACCGGAGCCATGAGGAACATCAGCGTGTTGACCTCCGTGACTCCTGAGCGTTGGAGGACCAGCCAGTACAGGCCGTACCCGCCGAACGTGGAGAGGGTGACCAGCCACAGCGTGGCGAGCCAGAAGGAGGCCGTCGTGGGTGGGGTCGCGGTGCCCGTCGCCAGGGCCAGTGCCGTGAAGACCAGTGCGCTCGTGGTGCAGTGGATCGTCAGTGACAGCGTCGGGGGCACCTGGGTGCCGGAGCGGCGGTCCAGGAACGTGGCCGCCACCAGGGAGAGCATGCCCGCGAAGGGGACCGCGTAGGTCCACCACGCCACGCCGTGCGTCGCGGCCGCGTCCGCCGTGGTGACCAGCGCGACTCCGGCCAGGCCGAGGCACAGACCGAGCCACTGTCGCGGGGAGACGTACTCCCGCAGCAGGGGGCCGGCCAGCGCTCCCGCGACCAGCGGCTGGGTGCCGTCGATCAGGGCCGTCGTACCGCTGGAGACGCCCAGTTGGATGGCGTAGTACACGGTGAGCAGGTAGCCGCTCTGGGAGAGCAGGCCGATCACCGTCTGGCGGGTGAGGTCCCGGGGGGTCAGGGAGCGCCACCCCCACGCGTGCCGCCGGTACGCGGCCGCCCCGACCAGGACCGCCGCCAACGGCAGGAAGCGCCACATCAACAGGGTCGTCGCGCCCGCGTCCTCCGTGCCGAGCTTGGCGCCCACGAATCCCGAGCTCCAGCACAGGACGAAGGCGGCGGGGAGCAGGACGTTCATGGGAGTCACCACCTGTGACTAGACCGATCTGTATACGTCCACGCCTTCCCTACTATACAGATCTGTATACTCACCTGCGTGGGAGACGGAACATCGCAGGTCCGGCGCATCGTCATGACCCTCGGCGCGCGGCGCGCCCTCGCGGCCGCGTCCCGGCTGTTCTACGAGCGCGGGATCCACGCGGTCGGCGTGGACCTGATCGCCGCCGAGGCCGGGGTGACGAAGAAGACGCTCTACGACCGGTTCGGGTCCAAGGAACAGATCGTCGTCGAGTACCTCGCGGACCGGGACGAACGCTGGCGGGCGTATGTCCTGGCGCGGCTGGAGCGGGTGGAGGCGCCTGCCCCGGCGGAGCGGGTCCGCGCCGTTTTCGACGCCTCCCGGGCCTGGATGGACGACCACAGCCCCAAGGGGTGCGGCATGGTCAACGCCCACGCCGAGATCAGCGACCCCGCGCACCCTGCGTACGCGATCATCATCGGCCAGAAGCAGTGGATGCTCCGGCTCTTCACCGACCTGGCCCCCGAGCACGCCCGCACGCTCATGCTCCTGCACGAGGGCGCCCTGGTCGCCCACGGGCTGCGCGTCTTCCCGGACCCGATCGAGCAGGCCCGCGACAGGGCCGTGGAGCTCGTCCAGGGGGAGTGATCGCCTCGCAGACGCGGCCGGTGGCCTGACCGCGGCCGCCCCGGGTAACCCGTACGGCCCGGACCACTGGTGACCTCCCCGGACCCGGTGATCACTTGGAGGCATGACCCCGTCCCGTGTCCCCGCCGCCGTGTTCGTGCTCGCCGCGCTCCTCGGCGCCACCGGCTGTTCCGCGCTCTCCACCCCGCCCACCGCCCCCAAGCCCCCGATCACCGGGCCCACCAGCGCGGCTCCGACGTCCTCGAAGGCGTCCCCCGCCGCCTCCACCACCCTCACCGCGGCGATGGCGCAGGCCGCGCTCATCACGGACGCCGACCTCGGGGAGCCCTGGACGCCCACCCAGGGCACCGCCACCTGGCACGACGGGGTGCTGAAGGCGAGGACCGAGCTGCCGGACTGCCAGCGGCTGCTCGACGCGCTGTACGCGGACGACCTGTTCGGGGCCGACGCCCAGCCCCGTGCGGTCGTAGGGCTGGACGACACCTGGAACGAGGCGCAGCTGCGCTACCAGGTGCTCGCCCGGCCCCCGGCGCAGACCGACAAGACCCTGGCCTGGCTGAGCGGGCTCCCGCGCAAGTGCGGGCAGTTCGCGGCCACGACGACCACGGGGGCCGTGCTGGGAGTGCAGGTGAGCGAGGCGGAGCTGCCGGAGACGGGGGATGCCCGGCAGGGGCTGCGGGTGCTGCTGACCGGGCAGTCACCGGACGGCGAGCCGGTGACGCTCACGCTGGAGACCGCGGCGGCCCGGGTGGGCGAGGACGCGATCATGGTGTCGAACGGCGGCTTCGGCGATGTGCAGACGGACGCCACGTGGACCGCCCTGGAGGTGGGGGCGCAGCGGCTGACGGAGGTCAGGAGGCAGGGCCGGGTGCAGGTGTGACCCGGTATGGGCCGGGTGCAGGTGTGACCCGGTATGGGCCGGGTCCAGACGTGGCCCCGGTGAGTCCGAGAGGTCAGTCGCGGTCGAACCGTTCGTGGTTGCGGACCACGTCGTGCGCCACGTCCAGGACGGTGCGGTCGTCCGCGAAGGCGTGCGCGCGCAGCCGGGCCAGCGCCTCGTCCGAACCGACGCCCAGCTGCACCATGACCATGCCGACGGCCTGGTACACCTCGTCGTGCGGGGTGGCCAGGCCGTTGAGCCAGGGAGTGCCGTCCTCCCCTCCCCGGGGCAGCGCCATCAGGGCCACCGTCATCACATTGGCCACGAAGTGGGCGATGCGCATCTCGCGCAGGCCGAGTTCGCCGGGGACGTCACGGTAGAGGTCGAGCGTGCCGACGCAGACCGTGTCGTTGCCGAGCGGTATCGAGTACACCGCGCGGACCCCGGCGGCGGAGGCCTGCTGGGCGAAGACCGGCCAGCGGTGGGCGTCCCGGCCGGACTCCAGGTCGGTGGCGAGCACGGGGGCGCCCAGTTCCGCGGCCGTGGTGCAGGGACCGTCCCCCAACGTGGCCTGGAGATCCGAGACATGGGCGGCCTGCTCGCTGCTCGCGCTGAGCTGGACCGGCATGCCGTCGGTGCGCAGCGACACGCTCGCGGCGGTCACCGGCAGCAGCTCGACGGCGACCCCGCACAACCTGCCCGGCACCTCCGCGGGATCGGCCCCCCGCACCCCGTCCGCGATCACATCGGAAACCCGACCCAGCTCCGGCTCGGCCCCACGATCCCGTACGGCCCCCGACTCATGCTCAGCCCCACCATCCCGTACGACTCCCCGCGCGCGCTCCTCGTCGCCCCGGGACCCCCGGTCGCTGTCGCCGCCCGTTCCGGCCTGCCCGGTGGCGTCGTTGCCGGAGGGATCGTCACGGTCGTCCCTGGGCCGCACGGCCACCGCCTCCTCCCGTCAGCAGGGTCCGCGTCATCCGCCCCGGACGGGCTCACCGGTGGCGGGGGGCGCCGCATGTGGCGTGCCCGCCCAGGGGCACCGCCCGGCTACCCCTCGCCCCTCGGGCGAAACGCCTCGCCCCCGCTGCGCTCGGCGACGGGCCGGGAGGGCCAACCGCCCGCCCGGGGCCCTTCACAGACCGCGCACCGATTCATTACCTTCGGAGGTGACGGTCAGGGAGCGGCCGCACAGCGTCGTCGTCGATCTGTGCCGGAAGCGCTCGTGTCCTCGCCCGTACCCCCCGCCCGCGCCCCGAGTCCCGCGCCGCCGTGAGCACCCCGTTCCGAGCCGCGCTCTCCCAGCACCCCCAGCCCTGATGCCTCCGTCCCCGTGCCCGCGACGCCGACCGGGGCGCCTCCCGCCGTCCCGAGCGGGCCGGGGACCTCCCCGGAGGACCGCGCGAGAGCATCCGCGCGTCCTCACCGGGGGCGGCCGCCGTCGTCCGGAC
>NZ_JBHUXV010000108.1:0-33526 GCF_042669125.1 Streptomyces sp. NPDC057253
GCGTCGCCATGTACAGCATGTCGCCGAAAGCGACGATGACGATCGCGGCGATCAGCTGGAAGACGTGCCGGCTCCAGTCGATGCCGGCGGTCTCCTCCACGCCGAACCCGCGCGCCATGGCGTTGCCTGCGATGGCGCCGAGCATGCCGAAGATGGTGGTCAGCCAGAGGGGGCTGTGCTGCTTGCCGGGGATGAGCGCCTTCGCGATCAGGCCCAGCACGAATCCCACGATGATCGCCCACAACCAGCCCATGGCTGCCTCCTCGTACGGCTCGACGTGAGCATTACGGCAAGTGTCGGCCCGTTCGCCCTACGCCGCATGCCGGGCACGGCCGTACGTGCCGGGGGTGAGGTGGTGCGCGCCGGCGGCGGGTGCCCCGGTCTCGTAGGCGGCGCAGGTGCGGCGTAACGTGGGAGTTGTCCGGGCCCGGTGCCTGAGCCGGGTACGGGCGGATACGGGGCGGCGGGAGTCCGATGCGGGCGGATGGTGGAATGTGATGCGGAAGCAGCATGGCGGCGGCAGCGCCCAGGTGTTCCGGATCACCGGAGCCCGGACGAGCCTTCAGGAGGACGTGCGCGGACGTCAGCGCCGGTACGTCATCTCGATGAGCGTGCGTACGGTGTCGGTGGTGCTCGCGGCCACGCTGTGGAACGTCGAACGGCACGTCGCGATCGTGGCGCTGGTGCTGGGGGCGGTTCTGCCCTATATCGCCGTCGTCATCGCCAACGCGGGGCGGGAGAACGCGCCCTCGCTGCCGTCGACGTTCGTGACCGCTCCGACCCGGCCGATGATCATGCCGCCGCGTGCGGACGGGGACTTCGCGGAACGCTCGGCGGAGGACGGTCCGGGTGAGCCGGCGGCGGGTGTACGCGGTGAACCGCACGAACGGACATGACACGTCCGCTCCGCGCCAAGCTCAAGAAAAGCTCAGATCAATCATGTTGTTCCAGTGCCGGGCCAAGGGTTACCCGTGACATACTTCGTACGCGCTCCGCATCCCCCGTCGGAGCGACGGACCGACGCCGGGCAGCTCCCCCCGTGGCTGCTCGGCGTCGCCTTTTCCACCCCGCTTGTGAGACGAATTCCGTGAGTGACGAGACCCCGATCTGCTCCGCCAAGGGCTGCCGTGCCGACGCCGACTGGGTGCTCGCGTGGAACAACCCGAAGATCCATACGCCGGAGCGGCGCAAGACGTGGCTCGCGTGCGAGGAGCACCGGGAGCATCTGTCGCAGTTCCTCGGGGTGCGGGGCTTCCTCAAGGACGTGGTGAAGTTCGAGGAGTGGCAGGCTCCGGAGGCCGGTTAGCCGCCGATCGCCGACATCGGGCGGTCCGGCTGGACGAACGTCGGGTCGTCCAGGCCCGCGCCGGCCTTCTTGCCCCACATCGCCTCGCGCCAGATGCGGGCGATCTCCTCGTCCGGGGCGTCCGAGCGCAGGGCCGCTCGCAGGTCGGTCTCCTCGCGGGCGAACAGACAGGTGCGCACCTGGCCGTCGGCCGTCAGGCGGGTGCGGTCGCAGGCCGCGCAGAACGGGCGGGTCACGGAGGCTATGACACCCACCCGGTGCGGTCCGCCGTCGACGATCCAGCGCTCGGCGGGAGCCGAACCGCGCTCCTCGGAGCCCTCCTCGGTCAGCTCGAAGCGGGTCCGCAGGGAGGTCAGGATGTCCCCCGCGGTGATCATGCCGTCGCGCTTCCAGCCGTGCTGGGCGTCCAGGGGCATCTGCTCGATGAAGCGCAGTTCGTAGTCGTGCTCCACGGCCCAGGCGAGCAGGTCCGGGGCCTCGTCGTCGTTCAGCCCGGGCATCAGGACGGCGTTCACCTTCACCGGGGTCAGGCCCGCCTCGCGGGCGGCCTCCATGCCCTCCAGGACGTCCTTGTGGCGGTCCCGGCGGGTCAGGGTCTTGAAGACGTCCGGGCGCAGGGTGTCCAGGGAGACATTGACCCGGTCCAGGCCCGCCGCCTTCAGGGCCTTGGCGGTGCGCCTGAGGCCGATGCCGTTGGTGGTGAGGGACATCTGGGGGCGCGGCTCGAGGGCCGCGACGCGCTCGACGATGCCCACCAGACCGGGGCGCAGCAGGGGCTCGCCGCCGGTGAAGCGGACCTCCTCGATGCCGAGGGAGGTGACGGCGATGTCGATCAGGCGGACGATCTCGTCGTCGGTGAGCAGATCCGGCTTGGCCAGCCACTGCAGGCCCTCTTCGGGCATGCAGTACGTGCACCGCAGATTGCAGCGGTCGGTCAGCGAGACCCGCAGGTCGGTGGCCTGCCGGCCATAGGTGTCGATGAGCACGTGGGCCCCCTCCCTCGTCGCGGATCGGTGCGGAACTCATCTCTTTCCGTCACTTGCGAGCCTACGTGACGGCACTGACAACGACAGTGCCCGATCCCACGACGTATCAAGCGGCCGTGTCGTAGAGATCTACGACACGGCCGCTCGGGGAAGGATCTGTGATCAGTGGGCGCCGGTTCCGGTCAGGGACCGGACCTCCAGCTCCGCGTACTTGCCCTTGTCGGGCTCCTCCTTGGAGAGGTAGGTGCCGACGATGCCGAGCAGGAAGCCGACCGGGATGGAGATGATGCCCGGGTTCTCCAGCGGGAACCAGTGGAAGTCGACGTCCGGGAACATCGAGCTGGGCTTGCCGGAGACGACCGGCGAGAACAGCACCAGGCCGACGGCCGTGACGAGGCCGCCGTAGATCGACCACAGGGCGCCGGAGGTGGTGAACCGCTTCCAGAACAGGCTGTAGATGATCGTGGGCAGGTTTGCCGAGGCGGCGACCGCGAAGGCGAGGGCGACGAGTCCGGCGACGTTCAGGTCGCGGGCGAGGGCGCCCAGCAGGATGGAGACCGCGCCGATGCCGACGGTGGCCCAGCGGGCCGCGCTCATCTCCTGCTTCTCGGTGGCCTGGCCGCGCTTGATGACGTTGGCGTAGATGTCGTGGGCGAAGGACGAGGACGAGGCCAGGGTGAGGCCGGCGACGACCGCGAGGATGGTGGCGAAGGCGACCGCCGAGATGGTGGCCAGCAGGATCGCGCCCCAGTTGGAGTCGACGCCGCCCAGATGCAGTGCCAGCAGTGGCGCCGCGGTGTTGCCCGCCTTGTTGGAGGCGATGATCTCGTCCGGCTTGATGAGGGCCGCGGCGCCGAAGCCGAGGGCGAGGGTCATCAGGTAGAAGGCGCCGATGAGGCCGATGGCCCAGATGACCGACTTACGGGCGGCCTTGGCGGTCGGCACCGTGTAGAAGCGGATCAGGATGTGCGGCAGGCCGGCGGTGCCGAGCACCAGGGCGATGCCCAGCGAGATGAAGTCCAGCTTGGTGGTGCCGGTGGCGCCGTACTTCAGGCCCGGCTCCAGGAAGGCGGCGCCCTTTCCGCTGTTGTCGGCGGCGGTGCCGAGCAGGTCGGAGACGTTGAAGTCGAACTTGAGCAGCACCAGGAAGGTCAGCAGCAGGGCGCCCGCGATCAGCAGGACCGCCTTGACCATCTGGACCCAGGTGGTGCCCTTCATGCCGCCGATGGTGACGTACACGATCATCAGGACGCCGACCAGGGCGACGATGCCGATTTTGCCGCCGTCGCTGGTGATGCCGAGCAGCAGCGAGACCAGGACGCCCGCGCCCGCCATCTGGGCCAGCAGGTAGAAGATCGAGACGACGATGGTGGAGGTGCCGGCCGCGGTACGGACCGGGCGCTGGCGCATCCGGTACGCGAGGACGTCACCCATCGTGTAGCGGCCGGAGTTGCGCAGCGGTTCGGCGACCAGGAGCAGGGCGACGAGCCAGGCGACCAGGAAGCCGATGGAGTACAGGAAGCCGTCGTAGCCGAAGAGGGCGATGGCGCCCGCGATGCCGAGGAAGGACGCGGCGGACATGTAGTCGCCGGAGACGGCGAGGCCGTTCTGGAAGCCGGTGAACTGGCGGCCGCCCGCGTAGAAGTCGGAGGCGTCCTTGGTCTGGCGTCCGGCCCAGACCGTGATGACGAGGGTCGCGACGACGAAGACCGCGAACAGGCTGATGATCAGCGGCCGGTGCTCGCTGGCCTCGCCTGCGGCAAGGGTGATCGCGGGGCTCATTCTCCGCCCTCCATCCGGGACTTGATGGCCTCGGCCTTGGGGTCGAACTTGGCGGCGGCGACGCGCGAGTACCACCAGGCGATGAGGAACGTGGTGAGGAACTGGGCGAGACCGAGCACCAGGGCGACGTTGATGTTGCCGAAGAGCTTGGTGCCCATGAAGTCGCCCGCGTAGTTGGACAGCAGGACGTACAGCAGGTACCAGGCGATGAAGCCGACGGTCAGCGGGAAGGCGAAGGAGCGGTAGGAGCGGCGCAGTTCACCGAACTCCGCGCTCTCCTGAACCTCGGTGAACTCCGCTGTGGTGGGGAGTTTGTGGGTCTCTTTCGAGGGTGGCGGTGCGTCGGTGGCCACGGACTCTCCTCGCGTTGCGGGTGCGGTGGTGACGGGGATCGGGGGCGAGTGTCCTCGCGTTCCCTGTTCAAGGTCACGGCGCCGCGCTGGGACCGGTTCAACTCGCTTTGCTTCTTTCCGAACTCACCTTGGGGAAGTCATTGCTGGCCAGCGACTTCGGGAGATAGCTTCGGCCTGCACCACCCGTCATGTACCTGCCCGAGCGCCACCTGTGTCTCGGGCCGGTTTCGTTTCCGGATGATGTGGAGACCCCATGTTCCAGCCGCGTTCCAGACGTTCGCGACGCAGCCTCGCGCTCGCCGTCCCGGTCGTGCTGTCCCTCACGGCCTCGCTCGGCTTCCTGCCCACGGCGGCCTCGGCGGCCCCCGCCGCGGAGCCCGCGGCGCAGGCGGCGGACGCGCCGAACCTGTCGTACGTCGTCAACACCAAGGTCGACCACCGCACGATCGCGTCGGTGAAGAAGGCGATACCGGTGGCCGGCGGCACCGTCGTGATCGCCTACGAGAAGATCGGCGTGATCGTCGTCCACTCCTCCGCGCCGGACTTCGCGCAGAAGATCCGCAAGGTGCGCGGGGTGCAGTCGGCCGGTGCCACCCGCACCTCGGCGCTGACCCCGGCGGGCACGACGGACGAGGGCGCGGTCCAGGTGCTGTCGGGCGCGCAGGCCGCGAAGGTCGCGCAGGCCTCCGCCGCCGCCCCGGACAGCGAGCCTCTCGAGGCCGACCAGTGGGACCTGCGCGCGATAGGCGCCGACAAGGCGGCCAAGATCAACCCGGGCAGCCGCAAGGTGACCGTCGCCGTGATCGACACCGGCGTCGACGACACCCACCCCGACATCGCGCCGAACTTCTCCGCCGCCCAGTCCGCCAACTGCAACGGAGGTGTCCCGGACACCACCCCGGGCGCCTGGCGGCCGTACACCGCGGACGACTACCACGGCACCCACGTGGCCGGTGAGATAGCCGCCGCGCGCAACGGCATCGGCGTGGCCGGGGTCGCGCCCGGTGTGAAGGTCTCGGCCATCAACGTGACCGACCGGAGCAACGGCCTCTTCTACCCGGAGAGCGTCGTGTGCGCGTTCGTGTTCGCCGCGGACCACGGCGTCGAGATCACGAACAACAGCTACTACGTTGATCCTTGGCTGTACAACTGCATGGACGACCCCGATCAGCGGGCCATAGTTGATTCGGTCAACAGGGCGCAGCAGTACGCGCAGAAGAAGGGCACGCTCAGCCTGGCGTCGGCGGGCAACTCCAACGACGACCTGGACTCCGACGCGATCGTCGACGACTCCAGCCCCGACGACTCCACGGCGGTGGAGCGGACCGTCGACCCGCACGAGTGCTTCGACGTGCCGACGCAGCTCCCGGGCGTCGTCACGGTCAGCGCGACGGGCGTCAAGAACCTCAAGTCGTACTACTCCTCGTACGGCAAGGGCGTCATCGACGTCGCGGCGCCCGGCGGCGACCGGCTCTACCAGATCCCGGACACGCCGTCGCAGAACGGCCGCATCCTGTCCACCCTGCCCAACGGCGCGTACGGCTTCCTCCAGGGCACCTCGATGGCCTCGCCGCACGCCGCGGGTGTCGCCGCGCTGCTGAAGTCGACGCATCCCAAGGCGAGCCCGGCCCAGCTCCAGGCGCTGCTCAAGGTGCAGGCGGACGCGACGGCCTGCCCGGCGTCCTACGACCAGAACGGCGACGGCACGCAGGACGCGGTGTGCGAGGGCGGCACCCGGGTCAACGGCTTCTACGGATTCGGCATCGTCAACGCGCTGCGCGCGGTCAAGTGACCCGCCGATCCTGGCGCACGGCACCACCCGCACGGACCGCTTGTCCCGAGAACGAACTGGAGAGACTTTCATCATGACAGGGCCTCACCCGCGCCGTCGGCGCGCGCTCGCGCTCCCGCTCGGCATGGTCATGGCGACGGCCATGGCGTTCCTGCCGGGGGCCACGGCGTCCGCGGCCGGTCTGCCGGGCACCGGGACCGGCGTACCCGGTGCCACGGCCGGTGTCAGCGGCGCCGCCAAGGACATCCTCGCCTCCGCCGACACGGACGGGACGGCGCTCAGCTATGTCGTCAACGTCCGCGCCGGACACGGTCCTTCCGCCCAGGTGAAGAAGGCCATCGCCAAGGCCGGCGGCACGATCGTGACGTCGTACGACCAGATCGGCGTGATCGTCGTCCACTCGTCGAACCCCGACTTCGCGAAGACGATCCGCACGGTGCGCGGGGTCGAGTCGGCGGGCAACACCCGCAACGCGCCGCTGCCCGCGCAGTCGACGACCGACGAGGGCACCCCGAAGGCGCTCAGCTCGGCGGAGCTGGCCGCCGCCCAGGCCGCCGCGGCCGCCGGCCAGGACCCGCTGGAGTCGTTGCAGTGGGACCTGCCCGCCATCAAGGCGGACAAGGCGCACGAGAAGTCGCTCGGCAGCAGCAAGGTGACCGTCGCCGTCATCGACACCGGGGTGGACGACACCCACCCGGACCTCGCGCCGAACTTCGACCGGGCCGCGTCGGTCAACTGTGTGACGGGCAAGCCGGACACGACCGACGGGGCGTGGCGGCCGAGCGCGGCGGAGAGCCCGCACGGCACGCACGTGGCCGGTGAGATCGCGGCCGCCAAGAACGGCGTCGGCATGACCGGTGTCGCGCCGGGCGTGAAGGTGGCCGGCATCAAGGTGTCCACCACCGCCGGCTACTTCTACACGGAGGCCGTGGTGTGCGGCTTCATGTGGGCGGCCACCCATGGGGTCGACGTCACCAACAACAGCTATTACACCGACCCGTGGTACTTCAACTGCACCGACGACCCGGACCAGAAGGCGCTCGTGGACGCCATCACCCGGGCCTCGCGGTACGCGGAGAAGCGGGGTGTGGTCAACGTGGCCGCGGCCGGCAACGAGAACTACGACTTCGCCGCCGACGAGATCACCGACCCGGTCTCGCCGAACGACGGCACGCCCTCGGACCGGGTGATCGACCCGTCGGAGTGCTTCGACATACCGACGCAGCTGCCGGGTGTCGTGACGGTCGCGGCGACCGGCGCGAAGGGCATCAAGTCGTCCTTCTCCAACTACGGTCTCGGTGTCATCGACGTGGCCGCGCCCGGCGGTGACTCGACGGCCTACCAGACGCCCGCGCCGCCCGCGACCAGCGGTCTGATCCTGGGCACGCTGCCCGGCGGCAAGTGGGGCTACATGGCGGGTACGTCGATGGCCTCGCCGCACGTCGCGGCCGTGGCCGCCCTGATCAAGTCGACGCACCCGTACGCCCCGCCGGCCCTGGTGAAGGCGCTGCTGTACGCCGAGGCCGACGCCACGCCGTGCACGGACCCGTACGACATCAACGGCGACGGCAAGGTCGACGCGGTGTGCGAGGGGTCGAAGAACCGCAACGGCTTCTACGGCTGGGGCACGGTGGACGCGCTGGACGCGGTGACGAAGTAGCTGTGTAGCCACGGAGCGATGTAGCCACCTAGCCAGTACATATATTGATTCAGTCAATACTGCATAGTGCAGTCATGACTGGAATCAAGGTTGTGGTGCGGGAAGGTGCCCTGCGCGGGCGCCTTCCCGTCCTGGAGTCGGCGCGGACCTGTGTGGGTGCGTGCGCGCTGGCCGCTGCCGAACTGGGGGCGCTGCGGGCCGGTCTCCCCGAGGCGCCGACCGTGCGGGTGGACGACGGGGCGGTCGCCGCCGCCTTCCTGAGCGAACGTCATCTGTTGATCAACGGTCGCGCACCGGTCACCTTCGCACCGCTGTCCCGGTTCTGGCGGACGGCGGACGGGTGGGTGCGGACCCACGCCAACTACCCGCATCACCGCGCACGCCTCCTGGCCGCACTCGGGGTGCCGGACGACGTGGCAGCCGTCGAGGCCGCGCTTGCCGAGCGGTCCGCCCTGGAGGTGGAGGAGACTGTGTACGCGGCCGGGGGTCTCGCCGTGGCCCTGCGGACTCCCGGGGAGTGGGCCGCGCATCCGCAGGCGGCCGAGGTGGCGAAGCGGCCGCTGATCGAGCGGGGGCGGCTGGACACGGCACGCGCGCGTGCGTTCGCGCCGGTCGACACCTCTCCCCTGCTGCCGGCCGCCGGTCTGCGGGTGCTGGATCTGACACGGGTCCTCGCGGGTCCGGTCGCCACCCGCACGCTCGCCCTGCTCGGCGCGGACGTGCTGCGCGTGGACGCGCCGCACCTTCCCGAACTGCCCGACCAGCACGCCGACACGGGCTTCGGAAAGCGGTCGGCGACCCTTGACCTGGCCACGGACCGACGGACCTTCGAGGAGCTGCTCGGGCAGGCGGACGTGGTCGTCACCGGGTACCGGCCGGGCGCCCTGGACCGGTTCGGACTGTCTCCCGAGGCGCTGGCGGAACGGCGGCCCGGCGTGGTCGTGGCGCAGTTGTCGGCGTGGGGCGCGTACGGGCCGTGGGCCAAGCGGCGGGGCTTCGACAGCCTGGTACAGGCGGCCACGGGGATCGCCGTGCTGGAGGGTTCGGCGGAACGCCCGGGTGCGCTGCCCGCGCAGGTCCTCGACCACGGGACCGGTTATCTGCTGGCGGCGGCCGTACTGCGTGCGCTGATCGAGCAGTCGCGGGAGGGCGGGAGCCGGTTCGTACGGCTGGCCCTGGCCCGGACGGCTCGGTGGCTGGTGGCGGACGGGAGCGCCGTGGGCACCATGGACGGCATGGACGGCATGGACGGCATGGACGGCATGGACGGCATGGACGGCATGGACGGCACTGACGGCACGGACGGCACGGACGGCACGGACGGCATTGACCGGATGGACCGGATGGACCGCGGCGCCGGGACGGACGTGGGTGGCGTCACGAACGTCCCGTACGAGGGACCGGGTGCCTGGCTGTCGGAGACGGACAGTGCGCTGGGGCGGCTGCGGTACGCGCTGTCGCCGGTGTCGTTCGAGGGCGGGCCGGTGGATTGGGGCCGGGCTCCGGTGCCATGGGGCACGGATGCGGCACGCTGGGCAGCCTGAACCCGGGACGTCGGCGGGACGTACCCGGATCGGGAGGTGACCTTGACGAGACCCACCACCGGGGCGCCCGACGCGAGCGGACCCGCGCGGCGCCCCGGCACCGGCCGGGCAATCGCCGTCCTCGTGCTGGTGGCACTGGCTGTGCTGATACCCCTGTCGGGCCCGTCCGCCGCACTGCACGGCACCGGAGAGGCGGCGGCGCCCGGAGTCGGCGCGGTGGCCCTGCTGCGGGCGGTGCTGTTCGCCGCGCTGTGCGTGCCGCTGGGCGAACTGTTCGTGGACCGGCTGGCCCGCTCGGTACCCGGCGCTCCCCCGGACCCGTCCCCCTCCTGGTCGCCCTACGCGGCAGCCGCCGGCCTCGTGGCCGCGCTCGGGCTCGCGTCGGTCGTGGCGACCGGCAATCTCGTACCGCACAGCCTCGCCCAGATCGACGTCGGCGGCCTGTACCAGTCGCGCGACGGCAAGCTGGCCCTGCTGGAGATCAACGCGTTCCTGGTCGCCCTCCTTTGCGCGCGGTCGCGGCCCGCCGTCCAGGTGTGGCCCCTGGGCGCCCTGGTCGTGGCGGAGGCCCTGCGGGCGCATCCCCCGACCGAGCACAGTCCGCTGGTGGGCTCCGGGCTGACGGTGGTCCACCTGACCTGCGCGGCGCTGTGGGCGGGCGGACTCCTGTGCGTGCTGCGGACGCTGCACCGCTGGGACGCCGGGGCGCCGGGCGCGGCACTGCTCGGGCTCTACGCGCGCGTGGCGGCCGTGCTGCTCGCCGCCATCACCGCGACCGGGCTGTGGAGTTCGCTGCGGCGGATGCCGCCCGGGACGATCATGGAACAGCTGACGGACACCGCCTACGGACGCACCCTGCTCGCCAAGGTGCTCCTCGTCGTGGTCGTCGTCGCGCTCGCCGTGTGGGCCCGGCTGCGGCTGCGCCGCGCCCCCGACCCGCTGACCGCGTGCGTCCCCGCGCGGGCGGAGGTCGTCGCACTGGGGCTGGTGGTCGCGGTGTCGGGGCTGCTGACGGCGCTGCCGTTGCCGATCCGGTGGTGAGGGTCCGCGGGGCGGTGACCGTGATGGGGTCGCCGCCCGTCGGTATCTCCTTGTGCGTGACCGCTAGTTGGTGACGAGGACCTTGAGCGCGGTGCGCTCGTCCATCGCCTTGTAGCCGTCGGGGACGCCCTCCAGGTCGACGGTCATGTCGAAGACCGGCGAGGCGTCGACGGTGCCGTCCAGGACGTCGGGCAGCAGCTCGGGGATGTAGGCGCGGACCGGCGCCACACCGCCGCGCAGGGCGATGTTCCGGTCGAACATGACGCCGAGGTCGATGCCCGTGCCGCTGCCGTGCGGGACGCCGACGAAGCCGATGGCGCCGCCGTCACGGGTGATGTTGACCGCCGTCCGCATGGACTGTTCGGTGCCGACGGCCTCGACGACGGCGTGGGCGCCCTGGCCGCGGGTGAGTTCGCGTACGGCCTCGACGGCGGCGTCCCCGCGCTCGGCGACGACGTCGGTGGCGCCGAAGCGGCGGGCGAGGTCGGTGCGGACCTGGTGGCGGCCGAGGGCGATGATCCGCTCCGCGCCGAGCCGCTTGACGGCGAGCACCGCGCACAGGCCGACGGCTCCGTCGCCGACGACGGCGACCGTGGCGCCCGGGCGGGCTCCCGCGCCGAGGGCCGCGTGGTGCCCGGTGCCCAGGACGTCGGACAGGGTCAGCAGGGAGGACAGCAGACGGCCGTCGGAGGCCGCCTCCTTGGGCAGCCGGACGAGGGTGCCGTCGGCGAAGGGGACGCGTACGGCCTCGCCCTGGCCGCCGTCGTAACCGACGGAGCCCCAGAAGCCGCCGTGCTCGCAGGAGGTGGTCAGGCCCTCGCGGCAGTAGTCGCAGACGCCGTCGGACCACATGAAGGGCGCGACGACGAGGTCACCGCGCTTGACGGTGGTGACCTCGGAGCCGGTCTCCTCGACCACGCCGAGGAACTCGTGCCCGATCCGCTGCCCCGGCTGCCGGGCCGCCTCACCGCGGTAGGCCCACAGGTCGCTGCCGCAGATGCAGGCGCGCAGCACCCGCAGCACGGCGTCGGTGGGCAGCTGCACCACGGGCTCGGGGACGTCCTCCACGCGCATGTCGTACGGGGCGTGGATGGTGGTGGCGCGCATGGCGAGGATCCTTCTCGTGCGAGGGCGTGACGGCGCTCAGGGGGTGGTCGAGCGCACCTCACCGTACGTCGCCATCGGCCCCGGGCGCGCCCTGAGGGTTCGCAGGGTGCCGGTGGCCAGCAGGAACTGGGCGGCGATGTAGGTGAGCATGATCCACAGGTCGGGTCGGGGCAGCTGGGGCCAGTCGGCGACGCCGGTCGCGATGAGGGTGTCCGAGAGCAGGAAGAGCGCTCCGCCCAGTCCCGCGACGGGGCCCAGGCGTACGGCCGCGGTGCAGGCCATGGCCACGAGCAGGGTGCTGTAGCCGGCGACGGGGACGCGGAGGTCGGCCGGCAGGTCCGACCACAGCAGGGCGACCGTGGTGAGGAGGGCCGCGGCGTAGGCCGGGGCGAGGAGGGCCGCTCGCGCGCGTGCCATGCCGTGCCGGCCGAAGAGCGCGAGGTAGCAGACGTGTCCCACGGCGAAGGAGGCCATGCCGACGAGGAAGGCGGGGTCCGCGTCCGACAACAGCAGGACGTCACCGCCCCAGCCGCACAGGAGCGCGGCGACGAGGAGGCGCGGTGCGCCCCGGGTGGCCGCCCAGGCGGCGAGGAGCGGCATGAGAAGGGGCTTGGCGGCGGTGTGGCCGGCGTCGAAGCCGACGGCCAGGGAGGTGAGGTCGACGGTGGCGGTGAGGGCGAAGGCGGCAAGGAGGGTGAGAGGGGCGTGGTGGGTGTTCGGGGTGTCGTGGCCGCTGACGGTGCCCGTGCCCCGACGGCTCGGGGTTCTCACGCGGGCACGGTTTCCTCGGCGGTCTCCGGTGCGGGTGCGGGCCCCCAGCCCGGCCCCCTGAAGACCCGGCCCGCTCGCTCGCTCCAACTCCGCGCGTTCTTGATGTCCTTGACGATCGCCACGTATTCATGGGTGGCCACCTTGATCGGGTTGAACGTGTTGATGTTCTTGGTCAACCCGTAGACAGGCCGTACGGTCTCGGCGACGAACGAGCCGAAGAGCCGGTCCCACACGATGAGGATCCCGCCGAAGTTGCGGTCCAGATAGCCGCCCTGGGAGGCGTGGTGGACGCGGTGGTGGGAGGGGGTGTTGAACACGAACTCGAACCAACGGGGCATCTTGTCGATGCGCTCGGTGTGGATCCAGAACTGGTAGACGAGGTTCGCGGAGGAGCAGAAGGCGAGCGCGGCCGGGTGGACTCCCGCGGCGATCAGCGGGAGGTAGAACGGCCAGACGGTCAGGCTCGTCCAGGGCTGGCGCAGCGCGGTGGTGAGGTTGAACTTCCGGCTGGAGTGGTGCACCACGTGGCAGGCCCACAGGATGCGGATCACGTGGTGCCCGCGGTGGGACCAGTAGTAGAAGAAGTCCTGCGCGAGCAGCATCAGGGGGACCGTCCACCACAGGACGGGGATGCGGAGCGGGGTGAGCTCGTAGACGGCCGTGTAGATCGCGACGATCGGGATCTTCCAGAGGAAGTCGAAGACGAGGCTGCCGAGGCCCATGCCGACGCTGGTGGCGGCGTCCTTCGTCTCGTAGCCCGCCGCGTCCTCGTCGGGGTGGATGCGGACGCTGATCACCTCGACGACGGTGAGCAGCACAAAGGCGGGTATGGACCAGACCACGACATCGGGGAGGTTCGGCATGCCTGCACCGTAGAACCGCCGGTGGGACGCGGCTAGACGTTGTTACCCACAAGTATTAACGGCGGTACGCGCTTGCTTCTTGGTGATCTCCGCCAAGGGATGCCGGTGGACGCACCCGCGCCTCGGAGGCCGGCCTGGCGCCACATCAACCGACGCCCGCCGCGCCCAACAGCACCCCGACCCCATAAGTGACCCCCATCGCCAGCAACCCGCCGCCCACGTTCCGCAGCACCGCCCGCCCCGGTGCCGCAGCCCCCAGGCGGGCGCTGCTCCAGCCGGTCAGTACCAGCGCGCCCACCACCGACACCACCGTCACCGGCACCCGCCATCCCGACGGGGGCAGGACGATGGCCAGCAGGGGGAGCAGCGCGCCTGCCGTGAACGCCAGGAAGCTCGCCCAGGCCGCGTGCCAGGGGTTGGTCAACTCGTCGGGGTCGATGCCGAGTTCCACGCGCGCGTGGGCGCGCAGTGCGTCGCGTTCCGTCAGTTGCTCCGCCGCCTCGCGGGCGACCTCGCGCGAGAGGCCGCGTTCCTCCAGCAGTTCCGTCAACTCCTCCAGCTCCGCTTCGGGCTGTTCGCGGAGTTCGCGTTGCTCCACGGCCAGGGCGGCCTCCTCGGAGTCGCGCTGGGTCGACACGGACACGTACTCGCCGGCCGCCATCGACATCGAGCCCGCCAGCAGGCCCGCCAGACCCGCCGTCAGCAACGCGGCGCGGTCGCTCGTAGCTCCGGCCACACCGACGACCAGTCCCGCCGTGGAGACGATGCCGTCGTTCGCGCCCAGGACAGCCGCGCGCAGCCAGTTGAGGCGGGCACCGAGTCCACCGCCGTGGGCCTCGCCGTGCGCCGGTCCGCTCACACCCTCTTCGGTCACCCCCGGAGGATCGCACCCCGGGCCTCGACGGCCCCGCACCGACGCCGCCGTGAGGGACTGTCAGTCCCGGCCCGTATCCTCATGAACCATGCTCGAAGACCAGACCACCGCAGCGTCCTCCCCCACAGCGTGGCCGGCCGCGTATCCGCAGGGATACGCGGTCGTCGACGTGGAGACCACCGGACTGGCCCGGGACGACCGGATAATCTCGGCGGCCGTCTACCGGTTGGACGCCCGCGGTGAGGTCGAGGACCACTGGTACACGCTGGTCAATCCGGAGCGCGATCCCGGACCGGTGTGGATCCACGGGCTGACGAGCGACACCCTCGAAGGCGCGCCCCTCTTCCAGGACATCGCCGAGGAGTTCTCGGCCCGTCTCGACGGCCGCGTCCTCGTCGCGCACAACGCCGTCTTCGACTGGCAGATGATCGCCCGCGAGTACGCGCGCGCGGGGCGGGTGGCTCCGGTGAGCCAGCGGCTGTGCACCATCGTGCTGTCCAAGGAGCTCGGCCTGCCGCTGCCCAACCACAAGCTGGAGTCGCTGGCGGCCCACTTCGGCGTCGTACAGCGGCGGGCGCACCACGCCCTCGACGACGCGCGCGTGCTCGCGGAGGCATTCCGGCCGAGTCTGCGGGCCGCGGCCGCGCGCAGTGTGCGGCTGCCGCTGCACGAGTGCCGGCCGCTGACCGAGTGGACGGACCGGGCCGTGCCACGGCAGTCGGCGAGCTACGGCAGCTATCGGCCGACCAGTTGGCGGCCCGCGCGCAAGCGGCCCGCGTGCCCCTACCCCAACCCGGGGCGGTACGAGGACGGCAGGCCGCTCAAGCAGGGCATGCGGATCGCGTTCTCCGGAGACACCTCGACCGAGCGCGACCTCCTGGAGGACCGGGCGATCGAGGCCGGGCTGCACGTCGCCACCAGCATCTCCCGGCTGACGAGCCTCCTCGTCACCAACGACCCGGACTCGGGCACGTCCAAGGTGGTCAAGGCCCGGCAGTTCGGCACACCGGTCGTCGACGAGGCGGCCTTCGGACAGCTCCTGCGGGATGTGGAACCCGCGTCGGAGGGATGACCGTACGGGTGATTGTCGTACGACTCGCCCGGCGCCGGCTCGCCCCCGCGGCGGCCACGGCTCACCCTGTGGCGCATGGCGACTTGCGAAGTTTGCGGCAATAACTACGGCATGACCTTCGAGGTGCACGCCCAGGGCGCGGTGCATGTCTTCGACTGCTTCTCCTGCGCGATCCACCGGATGGCACCGATCTGCGAGCACTGTCGTGTGCAGATCATCGGGCAGGGTGTGGAGGTCGACGGCCACTGGTTCTGCGGTGCGCACTGCGCCCGCGCGGAGGGGAAGGTGGGCATCGTGGACCGGGTCTGAGCCGGCCCTGCGGTCTGCCCCCCTGCGTGCCTCACCCACCCCTGCCCAAGGCACCCCACGACCCGAGAGGTACCGTCGTGGGGTGTACCGCTTCCTGTTGTCCCGGCAGTGGGTGATCCTCACGCTGGTCGCCCTGCTGCTCATCCCCACGATGATCCGGCTGGGCATCTGGCAGATGCACCGCTACGAGGAGCGCAGCGCCCGCAACCAGCTGGTGACCGACGCGCTGAACGCCCGGCCGGTGCCGGTGGAGGAGATGACCTCCCCGGGGCACACGGTCACCACGCACGACCGGTACCGCAAGGTCACCGCCAAGGGGCACTTCGACACCGACGACGAGGTCGTCGTCCGGCGCCGCGTCAACTCCGACGACGAGGTCGGCTACCACGTCCTGACCCCCTTCGTCCTCGACGACGGCAAGGTGCTGCTGGTCAACCGGGGCTGGATCCCCTCCAACGGTCCGAGCCAGACCGCGTTCCCGAAGATCCCCGCTCCCCCCGCCGGCGAGATCACCGTCACCGGGCGGCTGATGCCCGACGAGACGACCGCGGCGAGCGGCATCAAGAACCTCAAGGGACTGCCGGACCGGCAGATCATGCTGATCAACAGCGAGCAGCAGGCCCAGCGGCTCGGCAAGCAGGTCCTCGGCGGCTACATCGCGCAGATCGCGCCCGAGCCCAAGGGCGACACTCCCGAACTGATCGGCGGCAACCCCGGCAAGGAGGACGCCGCGCTGAACTACGCCTACGCGATCCAGTGGTGGCTGTTCTCGGTCGGCGTACCGATCGGCTGGGTGATCCTGGTCCGCCGCGAGCTGCGCGACCGCCGGGAGAAGGCGGAGCAGGAGAGCACCACGGAGGCCGAGCCGGCCGCGGTGTGATCGGTCAGCAGTTCCCCAGCGTGCGGTTCTCCGGGACAGCCGCGTCACTCCCCCGGCCGCACCCCTGATTGCCCCCGGGACCAGCCGGGAAACGGCACTGCGTGCACCCCCGAACCCCACCGGCTCACCGGATCCCCCGTATCGAGGACTACGCCCTCATCGGCGACGAACAGACCGCCGCCCTGGTCGGCACGGACGGCTCCGTGGACTGGCTGTGCCTGCCCCGCTTCGACTCGGCGGCCTGCTTCGCTCGGCTGCTCGGCGACGAGGAGAACGGTCACTGGCGGATCGCTCCCGACGGCGCCGACCGGTGCACCAGGCGCGGCTACCGTCCCGGCACCCTCGTCCTGGACACCGAGTGGGAGACCGACGAGGGCGCGGTGCGGGTCACCGACCTGATGCCCCAGCGAGACATCGCCCCCGACCTCGTACGGGTCGTGGAAGGGCTGCGCGGCCGGGTCACCGTGCGCAGCACGCTCCGGCTGCGCTTCGAGTACGGCTCGATCGTGCCGTGGGTGCGCAAGGCCGACGGGCAGCGGGTGGCCGTCGCGGGGCCCGACTCGACGTGGCTGCGCAGCGTGCCGCCGGTGCGCACCTGGGGCGAGCACTTCGGGACGCACTCGGAGTTCACCGTCGAGGAGGGCGAGAAGGTCGCGTTCGTCCTGACCTGGCACCCCTCGCACGAGCCGCGTCCCCCGCTGACCGACCCGTTCGAGACGCTGGAGAGCAGCGTGGCCGACTGGCAGGAGTGGTCGGCGCGCTGCCGCTACGACGGCCCGCACCGGGACGCCGTGGTCCGCTCCCTGATCACCCTCAAGGCGCTCACCTACCGCCCGACCGGCGGCATCGTGGCCGCGGCCACCACCTCGCTGCCCGAGGAGATGGGCGGGGTGCGCAACTGGGACTACCGCTACTGCTGGCTGCGCGACTCCACCCTCACCCTGGGCGCCCTGGTCCAGTGCGGCTATCTGGAGGAGGCCGAGGCCTGGCGGAACTGGCTGCTGCGCGCGGTCGCCGGCGACCCGGCGGACCTCCAGATCATGTACGGCGTCGCGGGCGAGCGACGGCTGCCCGAGTTCGAACTGCCCTGGCTGGCCGGCTTCGGCGGCTCCCGGCCGGTCCGCATCGGCAACGAGGCCGTGAAACAGCTCCAGCTGGACGTGTACGGCGAGGTCATGGACTCGCTGTTCCTGGCCCGTCGGGCCGGGCTGTCCGCCCAGCCGCACATGTGGTCCCTGCAGAGCATCCTGCTGGGCTTCCTCCGCTCCTCCTGGCGGCAGCCGGACGAGGGGATCTGGGAGGTGCGCGGCGGCCGCCGCGACTTCGTCCACTCCAAGGTCATGGTGTGGGTCGCCGCCGACCGCGCGGTGCGCGCGCTCGCCGCCTACCCGTATCTGGGCGGCGACCTGGAGGGCTGGCGCACGCTGCGCGAGGAGGTCCACCGCGAGGTCTGCGAGAAGGGCTACGACGCCGGACGCAACACCTTCACCCAGTACTACGGCTCCCGCGAACTCGACGCGTCCCTGCTGCTGATCCCCCGCGTCGGCTTCCTGCCCCCCGACGATCCCCGGGTCGTCGGCACCATCGACGCGGTCCGTGCGGAGCTGGAGCACGACGGGTTCGTACGGCGGTACAGCGCCGAGCGGACCCCGGTGGACGGGCTGCCCGGCGGCGAGGGCGCCTTCCTGGTGTGCTCGTTCTGGCTCGCCGACGCGCTGCACATGACGGGCCGCACGAAGGAGGCGCGGGACCTCTTCGAACGGCTGCTGGGGCTGGCCAACGACGTGGGACTGCTGTCCGAGGAGTACGACCCGGTGGCCGGCGCGCAGCTCGGGAACTTCCCGCAGGCGTTCAGTCACGTCGGACTGGTGAACACCGCCCTCACGCTCTTCGGGAACCAGGAGGCAGGATAGGGGCCATGGATCTTGGGCTGAAGGACCGTGTGTACGTCGTCACCGGAGCGACCCGTGGGCTCGGCAACGCGGCCGCGCGTGAGCTGGTCGCGGACGGGGCGAAGGTCGTGGTGAGCGGGCGGGACGAGTCGCGTGCGCTGGCCGCGGCGGCGGAGTTGGGGCCGAACGCGGTGGGGGTGGGTGTCGACAACGCCGACCCGTCGGCGCCGGAGCGGCTGATCGCGGCCGCGCGTGAGCACTTCGGCGGGTTCGACGGGGTGCTCATCAGTGTGGGCGGGCCCGCGCCCGGCTTCGTCGCCGACAACACGGACGAGCAGTGGCAGAGCGCGTTCGAGTCGGTGTTCCTGGGGGCCGTTCGGTTGGCCCGGGCGGCCGCGGCCGAGCTGGAGGAAGGGGGTGTCATCGGGTTCGTGCTGTCGGCCTCCGTGCACGAGCCGATTCCGGGGCTGACGATCTCGAACGGGCTGCGGCCCGGTCTCGCCGGGTTCGCGAAGTCGCTCGCGGACGAGCTCGGGCCGCGGGGGATCCGGGTCGTCGGGTTGCTGCCGTCCCGGATCGACACGGATCGCGTGCGCGAGCTGGACGGGATGTCGGCGGATCCTGAGGCGACGCGGGCGGCGAACGAGTCGCGGATTCCGTTGCGGCGGTATGGGACGCCGGAGGAGTTCGGGCGCACGGCCGCGTTCTTCCTGTCGCCGGCCGCCTCTTATCTGACCGGGGTCATGTTGCCCGTTGATGGGGGCATGCGGCACGGGTTCTAGGGCGCGGGCCGGTGGGGGCTTGTCGCGCCCACGCGGCGGAGCCGCACATCGGTACGGCCCCGCGCCCCTAAGGGCCTCAACTGACCCTTTCTGCCTTGTGCTTGACCGCTGTCATGCGGACCTCGGCCGGTAGTGAGTCGAGGCCTGCTGAAGCGCGGGCGTGGGTCAGGGCCTCTGCCGTCAGGTTGTTCAGGGTGGTTCCGGGGTCCGCGTGCGGTTCCAGGTGGAGGCGTACGCGGGTCTCGGGGGCGTCCGAGCGGCCTTTGAGGCGTGCTTGGGCTCGGTGGACGCCGTCCATCTGGCCCGCCTCGTTCTCCAGTACGCCCTCCAGCGCCCGGCCCCTCAGGAGCGCGCCCTCGCCGTCCCCCGTGTTGACGCGGACCTCCGTGAGCCGGCGCCTGCGCAGGACCGCCGTCAGCCACCACAGGGTCAGGAGCACCACGAGTGCCAGGGCGGCGATGACCGTCGGCCACCACCAGCTCTCGCCGTCCCAGCGGGTGCGCTCGGCGTCGCTCAGCAGGACATCGTTCTTGCCGTCGTGGATCCACCAGGAGGGCGGCTTCACACCGAGACCCACGGCGAGCACCGAGCCGCCCAGCACCAGCAGCAACAGCCCCACCAGGCCGATCAGTACGCGGTTGACGGTCCTGAGCATCGGTCTCAGCCCTTCTTCCGGGCGGCACGCGCCACGTGCACCGCGAGGGCGGGGGGCCGGGACAGGCCCAGGCCCCTGATCGCCTCGGCGAGGGTCAGGTCCAGGTCGGCGCGTACGTCGTCCAGTTCGCGGAAGTGGGAGACCGCGCGGACGTCGGCCTTCTTCCGGCGTGTCCGGACCCGCACGGACTGGACGCCGGCCACCTCCATGGCCCGGTCGCGCAGGACCATGGCGGCCGCGTCGCGGTGGAGGCCGGCGCGGACGTCGGGGTGGGTGCGGTGCATCGGGAGGACCGCGCGCAGGCCGGGGGTCACGGCCAGGAGGATCAGCCACAGGCCGAGGAGCGCGGCTACGCCCGCGCCGACCAGGACCCAGGTGTCGTCCAGGGGGCGTTCCGCCAGTTGCCGGGCCAGTTCGCGGCGCCAGTGCATGGCCGGCCGGTTGGCCCGGACGGCTGCGATGTCGTAGAGGAAGACGCCCGCGGTCAGCAGGAGCAGCAGCGCCACGAGGCCCGCCGGGACCCTGCGCGCCGACCAGAAGCGGCGTTCGGTGCCGCCCGCCCCGCCCTCCAGGACCGGTGGTGGTCCGTAGGCGGCTGCCGACGCGGACTGGCCGCGCTGGTCCGGTTCGGCCTCCCGTTCGATGACCGGCAGTCGTTGTGTCGTTCCCTCGGAGCCCTGGGGCTCGCTCATCGCGTCCTCCCCTGTGCCACACCGTGCGTCTGTGCCGGATGCAGCCGCTCCACCTGGATGGCGACCTCCGACACCTCCATGCCCACCAACGCGACTACCCGCTCGGCCACGTGATGACGCACCTCTCGGCACCGCGCGCCGATGTCGCTGGGGTAGTCGAGTTCGAGATGCATGCGGATACGGGCGAGGTCGTGGTGGACCACGACGGTGGCGTACGGGGGTTCGGCCTCGGCGGGGAGTGCTCCGAGCGCCTCACGGGCCGCCTGTCCCGCGACCTTCGCGACCACCCGGTCGGCGATCCGGGTCGCGCCCCGCTCGCCCGGTGCCACGGCGGTGGTGGTCAGGGGTCTGCGAAGCCCGTCCGTCTCGGCCGCCTCGCCCGTCTCGCTGCTCACGGGCGTCATCGCCGGCGGTCACGCTCGTCACGGCTGCGGAAGAAGTCGCCAACCTCCAGGTCCCCCTCCAGGAACCGACCGACGACGAAACCGATGGCGCCCAGCGCCGCCACCAGCAGAAAGGCACCGAACCCGCCGAAATACCCCGCGAAGCCCAGCGCCATGCCGGCGATCATGCCGACCACGGCCATGCTCATCGTGCGCTCCCTAAAGGTCCCTCAAGGTGTGCTGCGGTCACTGGATCCGGGGCTCCGGCTCCTCGTCCTCCTCGTCGGGCAGCTTCACATCGCTCACCGCGATGTTGACCTCGACGACTTCCAGGCCTGTCATGCGTTCCACCGCGGCCACGACGTTCTCCCGTACGGCCTTGGCCACATCGGCGATCGAGACGCCGTAGTCGACGACGATCTCCAGGTCGAGGGCGGTCTGCACCTCGCCGACCTCGGCCTTGACCCCGCGCGTCACGGACTTGGAGCCGCCGGGCACCCGGTCGCGCACGGCGCCGAAGGTGCGGCTCAGCCCGCTGCCCATGGCGTGCACACCGAGGACGTCACGGGCCGCGAGCCCCGCGATCTTCTCCACGACTCCGTCGGCGATGGTGGTCCGCCCCCGGGTCGCCGGGTCCCCGCCGCCGCGCTTGGTGGTCTTGCGCAGCTGCGGCTCCGCCTCGGTGCTCTGTGTCATGTCGGTCATCGCCGTCACCCCTTTCCGTGGTCCTCCTTCGACCACCGTAAGTGCGCTGGCGGGATCTCGCGCCGGAGATGCGGCAGGCTGGAGGAATGACGGCGGAGCAGTGGGCGCGGACGGTGCGGCATCAGCTCGGGCTGGGCAGACTGCTGCCCCTGGGCGGGCCGCGCGACGGAGCGTGGATCTCCGAGGAGGCGGCTACGGCGGTGCTGCGGGCCGCCGTCGAAGGGCTGCGGGACGTACGGCTGGGCGGGGTACGCATCGGCCTCGCCGATCCGGCGGACGCGCGCGAACCCACCGTACCGCCACCGCCGAGCGCGCTGCCGCCGGGCCCGCTGCGGCTCACGGCGGAGTTCGAGGCCACGCTGACGCAACCGGTGCCGGTGACGGCGGAGCGGCTGCGCTCGGCGCTGGCCCGGACGGCGGCCGGGTCGCTGGGGCTGGAGGTCGGCGCGGTGGATCTGCGGGTGACGGGGCTGCTCGACGAGGAGTCCCCTCGGGAAGGGCAGCCCGAGGAGCCCCGGCCGGTGGAGCCGGCCGCGGCCGGCTCCGGCGACGAGGGCCGGGCAGGTGAGGCCGCGCTGGCGGTGTCCGGGGTGACGGGGCTGACCGGCCTGCTGGGACGGCCCGTGCAGATCACCGAGCGGGCGTCCGAGGGGGCACTGCCGCGCCGCCATGTGCGGGTCGAACTGGCGGTGGACCGCCGGGCCCTGGACGTGGCCCGGGCGGTCCGCGCACGGGTGGAGCAGGCGTTGCCGGATCACCCGACGGTGGCCGTACTGGTGACAGCCGTGCTGGGCTAGGAGCGCCGGCGGATCAGGCGGGCGGCGCGGGTCCGGCACGGCGGTCTGCGGCGCACCACCGGACCCGGCTCATCTGTGCCGATCAGCACCGCGCCGTGCAGCCGGCCCGATTCGCCGACAGGCTCTAGTCCCCGACTCCCGCCAGGTCCCGCAGGCGGCGGGTCTGGGCTGCTCGTTCGGCGGTGCGCTGGTCGTCGTAGGTGCGGTCCTGGGCGCCGCGGAGCAGTGCCTTGGTCTCGATGACCGCGTCGCGGGGGGCGGACAGGAGTGCGGCCGCCAGGTCGTGCACCGCGCCGTCGAGCTGGTCGAGGGGTACGGCGATGTTCGCCAGGCCGGTGTTCACCGCTTCCTCGGCCGTGACGAAGCGCCCGGTGGCGCAGATCTCCAGCGCCCGGGCGTAGCCGACGAGGCCCACCAGGGGGTGGGTGCCGGTGAGGTCGGGGACCAGGCCCAGGCTGGTCTCGCGCATGGCGAACTGCACGTCGTCGGCGACGACGCGCAGGTCACAGGCGAGGGCCAGCTGGAAGCCCGCCCCGATGGCGTGCCCCTGGACGGCGGCGATGGACACGACGTCACTGCGCCGCCACCAGGTGAAGCCCTCCTGGAACCCGGCGATGGCAGCGTCGAGTTCGGCGTCACCGCTGCGGGCGAGCTCGATGAACGACGGCTCGCCCTCGATCCCCTCGGGCGTGAACATCTGCCGGTCGAGCCCGGCGGAGAAGGACTTGCCCTCGCCACGCAGGACGACGACCCGGACGGAGCCCGGCAGCAGCCGACCGGCCTCGGCAAGGGCACGCCACAGAGCGGGGCTCTGCGCGTTGCGCTTGGCGGGGTTGGTCAGCGTCACCGTGGCGAGGGTGTCCTCGACGGTGAGCCGTACGCCGTCCCTGTCGAGCAGGGGAACGAGTTCCTGGCCGTCCTGGCTGGACAGGGCCATATGGCGCCTCCGATGCGTGCGGTCATCTCAGTGCCGTGGCACGGCACAGCTAAGTGACTGCACAGTAACCACCCGGTCGATCGGTCAATCGACCGGGTGGCCACCATCGAAGCCGATGGGCCGCCCGGTTCAGGACGATGCGGCCTTCTTGCCCCGCGTCGCTCCGCCACGCCCACGAAGCGTGACGCCCGATTCGCTGAGCATCCGGTGCACGAAGCCATACGAGCGGCCGGTTTCCTCGGCCAGCGCCCGAATGCTCGCACCGGAGTCGTACTTCTTCTTCAGGTCTGCCGCGAGCTTGTCGCGCGCGGCGCCGGTCACCCGGCTGCCCTTCTTCAGAGTCTCGGCCACCCGTGCCTCCTCATGGGAAGTGCGCTCTGGTCTCCTCATGATCACCCCTCCGGGCGTTCATGGCCACCCATTCGGCAAGGTCCGTGAGACAGGGTTTTGACGACAGGAGCGAGTCCCCACATGCGGAATCTGTGATTCCACCCAGGCATGTTCGTACCGCCGAACGGGTTCTTTTGTGAAGTGCCAGGTCAGGGACGCGCAGCGGGCGATCCCCTGTCGATGAAGAACTCGGCCGTGAAATGGATGTAGGACACACTTCGGTACGAGGAGATCTCACACAGATGATGGATCACCGGTAAGCCGAATGATCCATACGCCGTGGATCACGCTTTCGATCAAGCGGCGGTGACCCTCAGACGGCGCCGACTCTCAGGCGAGGGCGACGAGATCCGCGTAGTCCGCGCCCCACAGGTCCTCGACGCCGTCCGGCAGCAGGATGATCCGCTCCGGCTGGAGCGCCTCCACGGCACCCTCGTCATGGGTGACCAGGACGACCGCGCCCTTGTAGGTGCGCAGCGCGCCGAGGATCTCCTCGCGGCTGGCCGGGTCGAGGTTGTTGGTGGGCTCGTCGAGCAGCAGGACGTTGGCCGAGGAGACGACCAGGGTGGCCAGCGCCAGCCGGGTCTTCTCACCGCCGGAGAGCACCCCGGCCGGCTTGTCGACGTCGTCGCCGGAGAACAGGAAGGAACCGAGCGTCTTGCGCACCTCGACGAGGTCGAGGTCGGGGGCCGCCGAGCGCATGTTCTCCAGGACCGTGCGCTCCGGGTCGAGCGTCTCGTGCTCCTGGGCGTAGTAGCCGAGCTTGAGGCCGTGGCCGGGCACGACCGCACCGGTGTCCGGCTGCTCCGCCCCGGCGAGCAGGCGCAGCAGGGTGGTCTTGCCCGCGCCGTTGAGGCCGAGGATGACCACGCGCGAGCCCTTGTCGATGGCCAGGTCGACGTCGGTGAAGATCTCCAGCGAGCCGTACGACTTCGACAGGCCCTCCGCCATCAGCGGGGTCTTGCCGCAGGGCGCGGGCTCGGGGAAGCGCAGCTTGGCGACCTTGTCCTGCTGGCGCACCGCCTCGAGGCCGGACAGGAGCTTGTCGGCGCGCTTGGCCATGTTCTGCGCGGCGACCGTCTTGGTGGCCTTGGCGCGCATCTTGTCGGCCTGCGAGTGCAGGGCGGCGGCCTTCTTCTCGGCGTTCTGCCGCTCGCGCTTCCTGCGCTTCTCGTCGGCCTCGCGCTGCTGCTGGTAGAGCTTCCAGCCCATGTTGTAGACGTCGATCTGGGCGCGGTTGGCGTCCAGGTAGAACACCTTGTTGACGACCGTCTCGACCAGGTCGACGTCGTGGGAGATCACGATGAAGCCGCCGCGGTAGGTCTTCAGGTAGTCCCGCAGCCAGATGATCGAGTCGGCGTCGAGGTGGTTGGTCGGCTCGTCGAGGAGCAGGGTGTCGGCGTCGGAGAAGAGGATCCGGGCCAGTTCGATACGGCGGCGCTGACCACCGGAGAGGGTGTGCAGGGGCTGCCCCAGCACCCGGTCGGGGAGATTGAGCGCGGCGGCGATGGTGGCGGCCTCGGCCTCGGCGGAGTACCCACCCTTGGTGAGGAACTCCGTCTCCTGGCGCTCGTACTGCCTGAGGGCCTTCTCGCGGGTGGCGCCCTGGCCGTTCGCGATCCGCTGTTCGTTGTCCCGCATCTTCTTCAGCAGGACGTCCAGGCCGCGCGCGGAGAGGATGCGGTCACGGGCGAGCACGTCGAGGTCGCCGGTACGGGGGTCCTGGGGGAGGTAGCCGACCTCGCCGGAGCGGGTGATCTGGCCGGCGGCGGGGATGCCCTCGCCGGCGAGGCACTTGGTGAGGGTCGTCTTCCCCGCGCCGTTGCGGCCGACCAGGCCGATGCGGTCGCCCTTGGCGACACGGAAGGTGGCGGACTCGATGAGGACTCGGGCGCCGGCGCGCAGCTCGATACCGGTGGCGGAGATCACGGACAGACTCCAGGGCGTGTGTATGACGGTTGTGGGCGGCTGAGGACGTTCCCGCCGTCTAATGCGCGAGGAGAATGGCCATGGGCCAAGTCTAACGGGGCCGTGCAAGCACTTTTTCTGCGTTCGGGTGTTCGGTTGGTCTCGCTCCGGGTAACCGGTCGGTCCCGTCGCCGTCCCCCGTTCGGGTGAGTGGCCGAGGTCGGCGCGGGGCCGCGGGGCGAGGATGCCCTGCGGGGGCCGGTGCGCGCAGAGGGCGGTTTCCGCATGCAGTTCGACGACGACGCCAGCTTGGACACCTCGGAGGTGCAGGACGAGCGCGGCAGCCTCGTCCCGGGCGGGAAGGCGACCATCGGCGGTGGCATCGGCGGCCTGATCGTCCTGCTCCTCGGGCTCTTCCTCGGCGTCGGCCCGGACCAGCTCGGCCTCACCGACGGCGGCGGACAGCCTGCCCCCGCGGCCTCCGGGCTCGCGCAGGTCGAACAGGACTGCCGGACCGGCCAGGACGCGAACACCCGCGACGACTGCCGGATGGTCGCGGTGGTCAACAGCGTCCAGGACTACTGGGACCAGGAGTTCGCCCGGCGCGGCGCCTCCTACGAGCGCTCCCCCACGGTCTTCTTCAGCGAGCGGATCGACACGGCGTGCGGCTCGGCGACCTCGGCGGTCGGGCCGTTCTACTGCCCGGGCGACCGCAAGGTCTATCTGGACCTCGGGTTCTTCGGCGAGCTGCGCTCCAAGTTCGGGGCCACGGGCGGGCCGTTCGCGCAGGCGTACGTGGTGGCCCACGAGTACGGACACCACGTGCAGGACCTGACGGGCACGCTGAGCCGGTCGCAGGACGGGCGCACGGGCGCCGGCAGCAACGCGGTGCGGGTGGAGCTCCAGGCGGACTGCTACGCGGGCGTGTGGGCGCGGCACGCGACCACGACGAAGGACGAGTCGACGGGACGGCCGCTCATCACGAACCTGACGGACGCGGACATCACCGACGGCCTGGACGCGGCGGCGGCCGTGGGCGACGACCGGATCCAGGAGCGGTTCCAGGGGCGGGTGACCCCGGAGTCGTGGACGCACGGGTCGGCCGCGCAGCGGCAGACGTGGTTCCGGCAGGGCTACGAGTCGGGCGACATGGCCCGCTGCGACACCTTCCGCTGACCGTTCCGTCTCACCGCAGGGGCGTTTGCCCTGCTCGCGGGCCGTTGTCAGTGGTCGCTGCAAGACTGGTTCCCGGATCGCATTCACGGCTTTTGGTCACAAGGGAGTGATCGGCATGACGGGGACTGGCAGTGGAAGTCCGAGCATCTACCCGACGCTGCTGTACGCGGACGCCAAAGCGGCGATCAAGCAGCTGACGGAGGTCTTCGGGTTCACCGAACTGACGGTGTACGAGGGCGAGGACGGCGCGGTGCTGCACGCGGAGCTGGTGCAGGGCAACGGCGCCGTGATGCTCGGCTCCAAGGGCCGCGGCGGCCTCTTCGACGCGGCGATGAAGGAAGCGGGTCCCACCGGGGTGTACGTCGTGGTGGACGACGTCGACGCACACCACCGGCACGCGGTGGAGCACGGCGCGGAGATCCTGGTGCCCCCGACGGACCAGGACTACGGCTCCCGGGACTACATGGCCCGGGACGCCGAGGGCAACGTCTGGAGCTTCGGCACCTACGCGCCGGAGATACGCGCCTGACTCACCCTCCGGTGTGCACCTGGAAGGCGGCGCGGCGGACCGCCTTGGCGAGCGCCGGGTCCGGGTGGGCGGCGGCGAGGGCGACCAGGACCTGCACGGTGCGCGGATGGCCCACGGCCCGGACCTCGTCGAGCAGTTGGGGGACGGTCGGCTGGAGCGCCGACTCCAGGTGCCGCACCAGCATCGGGGCCTCGCCATGGTCCGCGACGGCGGCAGCCGTGTCGACCCACAGCCAGGTGGCCTCCTCCCGGGTGAGCACCTCGTGGGCGTCCTCCGGGTCGATGCCGTCGTGCTCGGCCAGCCACAGCAGGGCGTACGGCCGCAGGGTGGGCTCGTCGGCCACCGAGCGGACGTCGGGCTCGGCGGGGGCGCCGACGACCCGCAGCGCCTCGAAGGCGAGGCCGCGCAGCAGGGCGTCGTCGCCGCGGGCGGCGCCGAGCAGTTCGGTGACGGCGCTGCCGACGGGGCGGGCGGCGAGCCAGGCCCGGTACTCGGCGCGGGCCGCGTTGGGGCGCAGCTGGGCGCAGCCGCGGAGCATCTCCTCGGCGGCGACCTCGATGTTGCCGGCCGGGCTCTGCGCGGCCACGCAGATCTGCTCCAGCTTGACCCACACCGCCCAGCTGCCGAGCGGGGTGAGGGTGGCCTGACCGTCGCCGTAGGTCAGGGCGCCGACGGAGGCGAGGGCACGCAGGGCCCATTCGAGGAGGGGGGCGAGCGGGGCGTCCTGGGGCTCGGCCGTCTCGGGCTCCGGCGCGGGCTCCGGCTGGGGGCCGTAGGGGATCTCGCAGCGCTCGGTGCGCAGTTCGGTGACGCGCTGCTCCAGGAGGTCCAGGAGCTGCTCCACCGGGACCGGTCCGGCGGACAGCTGGAGGAAGGAGAGCACCTGGGGCATGGCCGAGACGACCTCGGCGACGGCGGCGGGCTCGCGGTCGGCGGGTTCCGGGGAGGCGAGCGACCAGGCGTCGAAGAGGGCGACCCAGCCGCGCAGTACGGCACTGTCGTCCCGGTCCCAGGCGCGCAGCCGCCAGCCCGGGCGGGCGCTGTCGCCATGCACCTCGACCAGGCCGGCGAGGCGGGCGGTGTCCCAGTCGGCGCGGATCTGAGCCGCGGTCAGTCCGAGGTCCGCGGCCGCGCGTTCGGCTGTCTCGTCGGAGAGCGTGCCCTTGCCGTCGCTCGCGCCGTCGCCGCCGGGGCGTAGCGCGTGGTCGGCCCAGTGGGCGAGGCGGGCCGCGTCGGCAAGACCGGAGCGCGCCATTCTGGCCAGTTCCGCGGGGGCCGGTGTGCCCTCCGGGGGGCGGGGCGCGGGGCGGCGTGGGCGCCGCTGGTTCACGGCTGTGGGGGCGGCGGCCAGGGGTCGCGGGCGGACGAGTCGAAGCCTGGAGTCGCGCGGGATACGGGACGTCACGGGTGCAGTCTTCCGGTTGACGGTCCGAAAACCCAAACGGAATGTCACGGCGGGCGACGGGGAGGGCCAACGCCGGGGCCGCGCGGAGGGGTATACGCCGAGATCAGGCCAGTGGTACGGGCTTAAACGGAACGTGTGGGACCGGGGGTGGGTCCAGGTGGGGGCGGGGGTGTGGGGGGCTCACATCAGCGGGGTGAGGAAGCGGCGCAGTGCTTCCTCGTAGGCGGTCGGGTCGGCGTTCCACATGGCCGCGTGGGGGGCCTGGTGGACCGTGTGGAGGCTGATCCGGTCGGGGTGGGTGGCGGCGAGACGGCGGGAGAGGTCCCAGGGGGCGATCGTGTCGTCCGGGCCGTGGAAGATCAGGGTGGGGGGCGGAGGCTCCGCCGGGCCCAGGGCGGCGGTCCGGTCCTCGCGGTCGGCCGGGACCGTGCGGTCGGCGTAGAGCCCGGCGTGCTCGCTGGGCAGGCCGGTGCGCCCCTGGGCCGCGCGTACCGCGAGCGGGAGGAGGACGCCGGGGGTGTGGCGGGCGGCGGCGAGGGCGCGCAGGGTGCGCTCCCAGCTGAGCACCGGGGAGTCCAGGACGAGTCCCTTGACGCGTGTGCGGTGCTCGGAGCGGGCGGCTGCGCGCAGGGCCATGGTGGCGCCGGTGGACCAGCCGTGCAGGACCAGTTGACGGGCGCCGTGGTCGACGGCGTAGCGCATGGCCGCGTCCAGGTCGTGCCACTCGGTCTCGCCGAAGTGGTGGAGGCCGTCGGGCGGGCGGGGGGCGCCGTCGTCGCCGCGGTAGGCGGGGGTGAGGACCGGGAAGCGGTGGTGGTGCAGGAACTCCAGCACGTTCAGGGCGTGTTCACGGGTCGGACCGAGGCCGTGGACCGCGATGACCCAGGTGTTCCTGCCGCCGGGCACGAACCAGGCGGGCAGGGGGCCGAGTTCGCCGGGGATGTCGACGTCGGCGTGGTCGAGGCCGAGGGCGGAGCGCGGGTCGCCGACGTGGGTGTTCGGGGTGAGCCAGACCTTGTCGCCGGATTTCAGGGTGCCGTGGGTGACGCGTTCCAGGCGGCGGACGACGGTGTCGGCGGAGTGGGGTTCCGCGGTGAGGACGGGGCCGATGACGGCGTGCGAGGAGTCGCCCTGGAGGCCGTAGGTGCCGGGGCGGAGGGCGGCGAGATCTCTGGTGAGGGTGATGCGGCCGGCCGCGGTGGAGTGCACGGTGAGGCGGGGTTCGCCGGGCAGCGGGCGGCCGGGCGGCGCCTTCAGTCCGGCGTCGCTGGCGATCCTGCCGGCGACGATGCCGGCGGCGCCGGCGGTGACGGCGGCGGCGAGAGCTGTGGTGACGGCGGCGGCCGTCGCTTTGACACTGCGCACGTTTTTCAGTGTCGCGGGGGGAGGGGGGTGGGGCCAGTGGGCGGGGGCGTTCGGTGTATGGGGCGGTTGTGTGCCTGCGGGGAGGGTTGTGTGTCGGCGGGCTGGGTGGGGGCGTGCGTCTTTGCGCAGTTCCCCGCGCCCCTGCGATGCCTGCGGCGGCCCGTTGCGGTCCGGTGGGGGCGGGCGCAGCGGCTGACGGTGACTGCGACTCCTCAGGGGCGCGGGGAACTGCGCGACCAGCCCCCACTCACCCGCACCCGCCCCACAACCGCACCCGGCACCCCCCTAGGCGCGCTGCCCGTACCCCCGCAACCTCTCCCCCGCCTCTGCCACCTGCTCCTCCGTCAGCAAGTGCGGGGTCAGACCCGGTACCGCTCGGGCTGTCAGCCACAGGTGGGACATCCATTCCAGCTGGGCCGTGCGGTCGTACGCCTGGGACAGGCTCCTGCCGTAGGCGATCGTGCCGTGGTTCTGGAGGAGGCAGGCGGAGCGGTCGGTGAGGGCTCGGAGCATGTTCTCGGCCAACTCGGCCGTGCCGTAGGTGGCGTAGGGAGCGACCCGGACGGGGCCGCCGAGCGCACCGGTCATGTAATGGATGGGCGGGAGCTCGGGGACGAGCGTGGAGACGGCCGTGGCGTGCACGGCGTGGGTGTGGACGATCGCGCGGGCGTCGGTGGCGCGGTAGACGGCGAGGTGCATGGGGAGTTCGCTGGTGGGGACCAGAGTGCCCAGGACCTGGTGGCCGTCCAGGTCGACGCCTGTCACGTCGTCCGGGGTGAGGCGGTCGTAGGGGACACCCGACGGGGTGACCAGGACCGTGTTCCCGACGCGTACCGAGACATTGCCGGAGGTGCCGACGACCAGGCTGTCGGAGACCGTCCGGCGGGCCGTGTCGACCAACTCGTCCCAGGCGTCCGCCTCGTCGTCCCGTACGTCCCGCGGTTCCCGCTGTTCCTCAGCCATGCCGTGATCCTGCCAGCCGGGGCGCCGGGCCGCCGTGGGGCCGGGGCACTGTAGGGCGGAAGCACGGCTTCCAAAAGGGCGCATTTCTGCATACGCGCCCCTCTCTCACGGCTTGGCCGGAGATCGTCCGCGATGAGGGGATCTTCCAGTAGCCTCTGGGCTTTGTCTGCACGACGCCATTCCGGGGGGACACATGGCCCGTGATCGCAAGCACGCCCGTCACCGAACCCGCGCCCTGGCCCTGTCCGTGGCCGCGCTCACCGTGGGAGGGGCGGCGCTCGCCGGGTCGCCCGCCTCGGCGGCGAGCCGGCCCAAGGGGCACGACGTCTCTTCGCACCAGAAGAACGTCGACTGGCAGCAGGCCAGGGCCAAGGGCGCCCGGTTCGTCTACGTCAAGGCGACCGAGTCCACGACCTACCGCAGTCCGCACTTCGCCCAGCAGTACAACGGCGCACGTGACGCCGGCATCGTCCGCGGGGCGTACCACTTCGCACTGCCGGACAAGTCGTCGGGCACGGCGCAGGCCGCCTACTTCGTGCGCAACGGGGGCGCCTGGACCGCGGACGGGTGGACACTGCCGCCCGCGCTCGACATCGAATACAACCCGTACGACAGGAAGCACAAGTGCTACGGCATCTCCAAGGCGAGGATGGTCGGCTGGATCAGGGCGTTCAGCGACGAGGTCGAGCGGCTCACCGGGCGCCGTCCGGTGATCTACACGACCGCCCACTGGTGGAACACCTGCACGGGCGGCAGCGGCGCCTTCGCCTCGGATCACGCGCTGTGGGTGGCCCGCTACAACGCGTCGGACGTGGGAGCGCTGCCCGGCGGATGGTCGTACTGGACGATCTGGCAGTACGACAACAGCGGGGCGCTGCCGGGTGACCAGAATCTCTTCAACGGGTCGGCGAGTCAGCTGAAGCGGTTCGCCAGAGGCTCGTAGCCCTGGGGCGCAAGGGTCGCACGGGGATCGCGGGGTCCGGCCGGGCAATCGCCTGAGATTCCGGTCACCGTGCGGCCCGCCTCAGTTCATCTTCCGTTCACTCAGGTTACCTACCTTCAACGAGCCAATGACCTCGAACGATTGCCTGGGTAAATGGAAAACTTCTCGCTGATCCTCGCGATTGTGGTCGTCACCGCACTCGCGTTCGATTTCACGAACGGTTTTCACGACACCGCCAACGCGATGGCCACCACCATCTCGACCGGTGCGCTCAAGCCCAAGGTCGCGGTGGCCATGTCCGCCGTGCTGAACCTTGTGGGCGCCTTCCTCTCCGTGGAGGTCGCCAACACGATCTCCAAGGGTCTCGTCGACGAGACCGGCATCCGTCCCGAGGTCATCTTCGCCGCGTTGGTCGGCGCGATCCTCTGGAACCTCCTGACCTGGCTGGTGGGCCTGCCCTCCAGTTCCTCGCACGCCCTCATGGGCGGTCTGATCGGTGCCACCATCGCCTCGGCGGGCTTCGGCGCCGTCCACGGCGACGCGCTCGTCACCAAGGTCCTGATCCCGGCGGTCGCGGCGCCGATCGTCGCGGGCATCGCCGCCATGCTGGCCACCCGGCTCTCCTACTCGCTGGGGAAGAAGGCCGACGGCAAGGCCGCCGCGAAGGGCTACCGCACCGGCCAGATCGCCTCGGCCGGACTGGTCTCGCTGGCCCACGGCACCAACGACGCGCAGAAGACGATGGGCATCATCACCCTCGCCCTGGTCGCCGGCGGTGCCGTCGCCCCCGACTCCGACCCGCCCACCTGGGTCATCCTCTCGGCGGGCCTCGCCATCGCGCTCGGCACCTACCTCGGCGGCTGGCGCATCATCCGCACCATGGGCAAGGGCCTGACCGACCTCCAGCCGCAGCAGGGCTTCGCCGCCCAGACCAGCGCGGCCACCGTCATCCTGGCCTCCTCGCACCTCGGCTTCTCCCTCTCCACCACGCACTCCGTCTCCGGTTCGGTGATGGGCGCGGGCCTCGGCCGCAAGGGCGGGGTGGTCCGCTGGTCCACCGCCA
The DNA here is from genome assembly GCF_042669125.1 of Streptomyces sp. NPDC057253. Classification (NCBI taxonomy): domain Bacteria; kingdom Bacillati; phylum Actinomycetota; class Actinomycetes; order Kitasatosporales; family Streptomycetaceae; genus Streptomyces; species Streptomyces sp. NPDC057253. Next base: position 32,926 of record NZ_JBHUXV010000108.1, read on the forward strand.
CCCGGATGTTCGTGGCCTGGGGCCTCACCCTCCCGGCGGCGGCCCTGGTGGGCGCGCTGGCCGAGTCGGTCACCGACCTCGGTGACTGGGGTACGGCGGTCGTGGCGGTCTTCCTCGTCGCCTCCAGCGCGGCGATCTGGAAGATCTCGCGCCGCGAGGTCGTGGACGCGTCCAACGTCAACGAGACCGACGAGCCGGCCGGTGTGGTGACCACGGCGATCGCCGCCGTGACCCCGCCGCCCGCGGGCACGATCGCCGAGGACCTCACGGCCACGATCGCGTCCCCGCCCGCCACCACGGAACCGGCCGCGCCGCCGGCCGCCGTCTGAGCCCGCACCAGCTCCTAAGGAAGCCTCACCATGAAGATCGACTGGGAAGCCCTCGGCTCCGTCTTCGGCGTCAGCCTCGTCGTCACCGTGGGCCTCGTGGCCCTGTTCACCCTCGGCGTCATGGGCCTGTCCCGCCAGGAGCGGGCCACCGCCCAGGGCGGCTCGGCCGCTCTCGCGGTCACCGGCGCCTACGCCTGCTTCGCCGCGTGCGCGGCGGCGGTGGCGTACGGGATCTATCTGATCGTGGCCTGACGCCGGCCCCGTCACCCGAC
>NZ_JBHUXV010000109.1:0-32758 GCF_042669125.1 Streptomyces sp. NPDC057253
GAACCGTGAAGTTCCGGCCACCCCGGCGGCACGTTTCTGCTGAGGCTGGGAGCGGCTCAGCTCTCCTCGTGGGACACCGCGCGACGCGCGTCCGCGTCCAGCACGCCCCAGCTGATCAGCTGCTCGGTGAGGACCGAGGGCGACTGGTCGTAGATGACGGCGAGTGTGCGCAGGTCGTCCTGGCGGATCGAGAGCACCTTGCCGTTGTAGTCACCGCGCTGGGACTGGATCGTCGCGGCGTACCGCTGGAGGGGGCCCGCCTTCTCGGCCGGGACGTGGGCCAGCCGCTCCAGGTCCAGGACCAGCTTCGGCGGCGGCTCGGCGGCCCCGCCCGGAGTCGTGCCGGGCAGCAGCTCCTGCACCGGAACGCCGTAGAAATCCGCCAACTCGGCAAGGCGCTGCACGGTCACCGCGCGGTCGCCACGCTCGTACGAACCGACCACGACCGCCTTCCAGCGTCCCTGGGACTTCTCCTCGACACCGTGGAGGGAAAGGCCCTGCTGGGTGCGGATGGCCCGAAGCTTGGCCCCGAGCTGTTTGGCGTATTCGCTGGACATATAGCTCCCCGGACACTGGATCGACGCGGCTGCAGTGGTCCCGAGCCGCGCGCTGGTAACTCACTGTGAGGTTACGCAGCGTGACGCTTCTGCGTCAAGCCGAATGGTCCACACCGACTCTTCCGTGGTCGCGGGGGTCGATTGCGCCAAGGGGGTGACATGAGGCGCCGAACCGGCCTGCTACCGTGGATGGCGCAAATCCGACGTCCTTTAAGGTCCGTCCCGTGAGGCGGAGAAGGAGGTCCGTTTCGTATGGACAAGCAGGACACTTCTGATATGGGCGCGTCCGATGCCCGGCCCGTTCTCGAGGCCCCCGACATCGCGCGCGTGCTGACCCGCATCGCCCACGAGATCGTCGAACGCGCCAAGGGCGCCGACGACGTGGTGCTCCTCGGCATTCCGACCCGGGGCGTCCATCTCGCCCAGCGGCTCGCCGCCAAGCTGGAGGAGATCACCGACCGCAAGATCCCGGTCGGTTCGCTCGACATCACCATGTACCGCGACGACCTGCGCATGCACCCGCCGCGCGCGCTGGCCCGCACCGAGATCCCCGGTGACGGACTCGACGGCCGCCTGGTCGTGCTCGTCGACGACGTGCTCTTCTCCGGCCGCACCATCCGCGCCGCCCTGGACGCCCTGAACGACATCGGGCGCCCCCGCGCGGTGCAGCTCGCGGTCCTCGTCGACCGGGGCCACCGCGAACTGCCCATCCGCGCCGACTACGTCGGCAAGAACCTCCCCACGTCGCTGCGGGAGACGGTCAAGGTCCAGCTCGCCGAGGAGGACGGTCGCGACACCGTGCTGCTCGGTGTGAAGCAGACCCAGTAGCGAGCCCCGCGGCACGCCTCGCGTCGGCGTGCCCACGCTTGCCCGGAATCTCCCCCTGAACTGCCTTACGGAGCCTGACAGATGCAGCGTCATCTCATCTCGGCCGCCGACCTCACCCGCGACGACGCCGTCCTGATCCTCGACACCGCCGAGGAGATGGCCCGGGTCGCCGACCGGCCGATCAAGAAGCTGCCGACCCTGCGCGGCCGCACGATCGTCAACCTCTTCTTCGAGGACTCCACGCGCACGCGTATCTCCTTCGAAGCCGCCGAGAAGCGCCTCTCCGCGGACGTCATCAACTTCACCGCCAAGGGCTCCAGCGTCTCCAAGGGCGAGTCCCTCAAGGACACCGCGCAGACCCTGGAGGCCATGGGCGTCGACGCGGTCGTCATCCGCCACGGTGCCTCCGGGGCGCCCTACCGCCTCGCCAACTCCGGCTGGATCGACGCCGCCGTCATCAACGCGGGCGACGGCACCCACCAGCACCCCACCCAGGCCCTCCTCGACGCGTTCACCATGCGCCGCCGGCTCGTCGGGCGGGACGCCGGGATCGGCCAGGACCTCTCCGGCAGGCACATCACGATCGTCGGGGACGTCCTGCACAGCCGGGTCGCCCGCTCCAACGTGGACCTGCTGCACACCCTCGGGGCCGAGGTCACCCTCGTCGCCCCGCCCACCCTGGTGCCGGTCGGCGTCGAGACCTGGCCCTGCGAGGTGTCGTACGACCTCGACAGCACGCTCGCCAAGTCCGACGCGGTGATGATGCTGCGCGTGCAGCGCGAGCGCATGAACGCCGCGTTCTTCCCGACCGAGCGCGAGTACTCCCGGCGCTACGGCCTGGACGGCGACCGCATGGCGCGGATGCCGGAGCACGCCATCGTGATGCACCCGGGGCCCATGGTCCGGGGCATGGAGATCACCGCCGAGGTCGCCGACTCGGACCGCTGCACCGTCGTGGAGCAGGTCGCAAACGGAGTCTCCATCCGGATGGCCGTTCTGTACCTGCTGCTCGGGGGAAATGAGCCCGCCGTCAGCCACACCCGTATCGAGGAGAAGTAAGTCACATGAGCAAGATCCTGATCCGTGGTGCGAAGGTCCTCGGCGGCGAGCCGCAGGACGTGCTGATCGACGGTGCCGTCATCGCCGAGGTGGGCGCCGGGCTGTCCGCCGAGGGCGCCGAGGTCGTCGAGGCCGCCGGCAAGGTGCTGCTGCCGGGCCTCGTCGACCTGCACACCCATCTGCGCGAGCCGGGCCGCGAGGACTCCGAGACGGTGCTGACCGGCACGCGCGCGGCGGCGAGCGGCGGCTACACGGCCGTGTTCGCCATGGCCAACACCTTTCCGGTCGCCGACACCGCCGGTGTGGTCGAGCAGGTCTACCGGCTCGGGCAGGAGCACGGCTACTGCGATGTGCAGCCCATCGGTGCCGTGACCGTCGGTCTGGAGGGCAAGAAGCTCGCCGAGCTCGGTGCCATGCACGAGTCGGCGGCCGGCGTCACCGTCTTCTCGGACGACGGCAAGTGCGTCGACGACGCCGTGATCATGCGCCGCGCCCTGGAGTACGTGAAGGCCTTCGGCGGGGTCGTCGCCCAGCACGCGCAGGAGCCGCGGCTGACCGAGGGCGCCCAGATGAACGAGGGGATCGTCTCCGCCGAGCTGGGCCTCGGCGGCTGGCCCGCGGTGGCCGAGGAATCGATCATCGCCCGGGACGTCCTGCTCGCCGAGCACGTCGGCTCGCGCGTCCACATCTGCCACCTGTCGACCGCCGGGTCCGTCGAGATCGTCCGCTGGGCCAAGTCCCGCGGCATCGACGTCACCGCCGAGGTCACCCCGCACCACCTGCTCCTCACCGACGAGCTGGTCCGGTCGTACAACCCGGTCTACAAGGTGAACCCGCCGCTGCGCACCGAGCGGGACGTGCTGGCGCTGCGCGAGGCGCTCGCCGACGGCACGATCGACATCGTCGCCACCGACCACGCCCCGCACCCCCACGAGGACAAGGACTGCGAGTGGGCCGCGGCCGCCATGGGCATGGTCGGTCTGGAGACCGCGTTGTCAGTGGTGCAGGAGACCATGGTGGACACCGGGCTCCTCGACTGGGCCGGGGTCGCCGAGCGCATGTCCGTCAAGCCCGCGAAGATCGGGCGGGCGGCGGGCCACGGCCGTCCCGTCTCGGCTGGTGAGCCCGCCAACCTCACGCTGGTCGACACGGAATACCGTGGGTCGGTGGACCCCGAGGGCTTCGCCTCGCGCAGCCGCAACACTCCGTACGAGGGGCGTGAGCTGCCGGGCCGTGTCACCCACACCTGGCTCCGGGGCAAGGCCACGCTCGTCGACGGGAAACTCACGTGACACCTCTGATCCTGCTCGCGGCCGAGAAGAAGTCGGCCGAGGTCACCGACTGGGCCGCCCGTATCGGCTGGCTCGTCGGTCTCGCCCTCTTCGTCGCGCTCGTCTACTGGCTGATGCGCGAGGGCTGGAAGTGGCGCGGCACCCTCCAGGGCGACCTCCCCGAGCTCCCCACCGTGCCGGACGACCCGGGCCCGGCCAGACTGACCATGAGCGGCCGCTACCACGGCTCCACCACGGCGGGGCAGTGGCTCGACCGGATCGTGGCGCACGGCCTGGGCACCCGCAGCCGGGTCGAGCTCACGCTCACCGACGCGGGACTGGACGTCGTACGCCCCGGCGCGAGCGACTTCTTCATCCCGCGCGCGGCCCTCAGGGAAGCACTGCTCGGCAAGGGCATCGCCGGCAAGGTCCTGACCGAGGGCGGCCTGCTCCTGGTGACCTGGGCGCACGGCGAACGGCTGATCGACTCGGGCTTCCGGTCCGACCACGCGGCCGAGCACACCGAGTGGGTCGACGCGATTAACTCCATGATCAACAAGACGGAAACGGAAGGCGCACGATGACGACCTCCACCAGGGGAACCTCGAAGGTTCCCGCCGTACTCGTCCTGGAGGACGGCCGGATCTTCCGCGGCCGTGCCTACGGGGCCGTGGGGGAGACCTTCGGTGAGGCCGTGTTCTCCACCGGCATGACCGGCTACCAGGAGACCTTGACCGACCCGTCGTACGACCGCCAGATCGTCGTCGCGACCGCCCCGCAGATCGGCAACACCGGCTGGAACGACGAGGACGACGAGTCCCGCCGCATCTGGGTCTCCGGCTACGTGGTGCGCGACCCCGCGCGCGTGCCGTCCAACTGGCGCGCCAAGCGGTCCCTGGACGACGAACTGGTCGCGCAGGGCGTGGTCGGGATCTCCGGCATCGACACCCGCGCCCTCACCCGCCACCTGCGCGAGCGCGGCTCGATGCGGGCCGGCGTCTTCTCCGGCGAGGCCGTGGCCCCCGACGCCGAGCTCGTCGCGCGCGTGCAGGCCCAGCCGCACATGAAGGGCGCCTCGCTCTACGAGGAGGTCGCCACCAAGGAGACGTACGTCGTCCCCGCGGTCGGCGAGAAGAGGTTCACCGTCGCCGCGATCGACCTCGGCATCAAGGGCATGACCCCGCACCGCATGGCCGAGCGCGGCATCGAGGTGCACGTCCTGCCCGCCACGGCGAGCGTCGAGGACGTCTACGCGGTGAACCCGGACGGCGTGTTCTTCTCCAACGGCCCGGGCGACCCGGCCACCGCCGACGGTCCGGTCGCGCTGATGACCGCCGTGCTGGAGCGCAGGACGCCCCTGTTCGGCATCTGCTTCGGCAACCAGATCCTCGGCCGCGCGCTCGGCTTCGGCACCTACAAGCTCAAGTACGGCCACCGGGGCATCAACCAGCCCGTGCAGGACCGTACGACCGGCAAGGTCGAGGTGACCGCGCACAACCACGGGTTCGCCGTGGACGCGCCGCTCGACAAAGTCAGCGAGACGAAGTTCGGCCGCGCCGAGGTCTCCCACGTCTGCCTGAACGACAACGTCGTGGAGGGCCTCCAGCTGCTCGACCAGCCGGCCTTCTCCGTCCAGTACCACCCCGAAGCGGCAGCCGGCCCGCACGACGCCGCCTACCTGTTCGACCGCTTCACGTCTTTGATGAGCACCGTCATGGAGGGCCAGCGTGCCTAAGCGCACCGATATCCAGTCCGTCCTGGTCATCGGCTCCGGCCCGATCGTCATCGGCCAGGCCGCCGAGTTCGACTACTCCGGCACGCAGGCGTGCCGGGTCCTGAAGGCCGAGGGCCTGAGGGTCATCCTGGTCAACTCCAACCCGGCCACGATCATGACCGACCCGGAGATCGCCGACGCCACCTACGTCGAGCCGATCACCCCGGACTTCGTCGAGAAGATCATCGCCAAGGAGCGCCCGGACGCCCTGCTGCCCACCCTGGGCGGCCAGACGGCCCTGAACACCGCGATCTCGCTGCACGAGGCCGGCACCCTCGACAAGTACGGCGTGGAGCTGATCGGCGCCAATGTCGAGGCGATCAACAAGGGCGAGGACCGCGACCTCTTCAAGGGCGTCGTCGAGGAGGTCCGCAAGAAGATCGGGCACGGCGAGTCCGCGCGCTCGGTCATCTGCCACTCCATGGACGACGTCCTGGCGGGCGTCGAGACGCTGGGCGGCTACCCGGTCGTCGTCCGCCCGTCCTTCACCATGGGCGGCGCCGGCTCCGGCTTCGCGCACGACGAGGAGGAGCTGCGCCGCATCGCGGGCCAGGGCCTCACGCTCTCGCCGACCACCGAGGTGCTCCTGGAGGAGTCCATCCTCGGCTGGAAGGAGTACGAGCTGGAGCTGATGCGCGACAAGCACGACAACGTCGTGGTCGTCTGCTCCATCGAGAACTTCGACCCCATGGGCGTGCACACCGGCGACTCGATCACCGTCGCGCCCGCCATGACGCTCACCGACCGCGAGTACCAGGTGCTGCGCGACGTCGGCATCGCGATCATCCGCGAGGTCGGTGTCGACACCGGCGGCTGCAACATCCAGTTCGCGGTGAACCCCGAGGACGGTCGCGTGATCGTCATCGAGATGAACCCGCGCGTGTCGCGCTCCTCGGCGCTCGCCTCCAAGGCGACCGGCTTCCCGATCGCCAAGATCGCCGCGAAGCTCGCCGTTGGCTACACCCTGGACGAGATCCCGAACGACATCACCGAGCAGACCCCGGCATCCTTCGAGCCGACGCTCGACTACGTCGTCGTCAAGGCCCCCCGGTTCGCCTTCGAGAAGTTCCCCTCCGCCGACTCCACCCTCACGACCACCATGAAGTCGGTCGGCGAGGCCATGGCCATCGGCCGGAACTTCCCCGAGGCCTTCCAGAAGGCGCTGCGCTCGCTGGAGAAGAAGGGCAGCCAGTTCACCTTCGTGGGCGAGCCCGGCGACAAGAAGGCGCTCCTGGAGGAGTCCGTACGGCCCACCGACGGCCGGATCAACGCCGTCATGCAGGCCATCCGCGCGGGCGCCACGCCGGAGGAGGTCTTCGAGTACACCAAGATCGACCCCTGGTTCGTCGACCAGCTCTTCCTGATCAAGGAGATCGCGGACGAGCTCGCCGCCGCCGAGCGCCTGGACGCCGACCTGCTCGCCGAGGCCAAGCGGCACGGCTTCTCCGACCAGCAGATCGCCGAGATCCGGGGCCTGCGCGAGGACGTGGTGCGCGAGGTGCGGCACGCGCTGGGCGTGCGCCCGGTCTACAAGACGGTCGACACCTGCGCCGCCGAGTTCGCCGCGAGGACGCCGTACTTCTACTCCTCCTACGACGAGGAGAGCGAGGTCGCGCCGCGCGAGAAGGAGGCCGTCATCATCCTGGGCTCCGGCCCGAACCGCATCGGCCAGGGCATCGAGTTCGACTACTCCTGCGTGCACGCCTCCTTCGCGCTGTCCGACGCCGGGTACGAGACCGTGATGGTCAACTGCAACCCGGAGACCGTCTCCACCGACTACGACACCTCCGACCGGCTGTACTTCGAGCCGCTCACCCTGGAGGACGTCCTGGAGATCGTCCACGCCGAGCAGCAGGCGGGGCCCGTCGCGGGCGTCATCGTGCAGCTCGGCGGCCAGACCCCGCTCGGCCTGTCGCAGGCGCTCAAGGACAACGGCGTGCCGGTCGTGGGCACCTCGCCCGAGGCGATCCACGCCGCCGAGGACCGCGGCGCCTTCGGGCGGGTCCTCGCCGAGGCGGGCCTGCCGGCCCCCAAGCACGGCACCGCCACCACCTTCACCGGCGCCAAGGCCATCGCGGACGAGATCGGCTACCCGGTCCTCGTCCGGCCCTCCTACGTCCTCGGCGGCCGCGGCATGGAGATCGTCTACGACGAGACCCGCCTGGAGGCCTACATCGCCGAGTCGACCGAGATCAGCCCCTCACGGCCGGTCCTCGTCGACCGCTTCCTGGACGACGCCATCGAGATCGACGTCGACGCTCTCTACGACGGCCAGGAGCTGTACCTGGGCGGCGTGATGGAGCACATCGAGGAGGCCGGCATCCACTCCGGCGACTCGGCGTGCGCGCTGCCGCCCATCACCCTGGGCGGCCACGACATCAAGCGGCTGCGGGCGTCCACGGAGGCCATCGCGAAGGGTGTCGGGGTCCGCGGGCTCATCAACATCCAGTTCGCGATGGCCGGCGACATCCTCTACGTCCTGGAGGCCAACCCGCGCGCGTCCCGCACCGTCCCCTTCACCTCGAAGGCGACCGCGGTGCCGCTCGCCAAGGCCGCCGCGCGGATCTCACTGGGCGCGACCGTCGCCGAACTGCGCGCCGAGGGCCTGCTGCCGGCCCACGGCGACGGCGGCGAGCTCCCGCTGGACGCGCCGATCTCCGTCAAGGAGGCCGTCATGCCGTGGTCGCGCTTCCGCGACATCCACGGCCGCGGCGTCGACACCGTCCTCGGCCCGGAGATGCGCTCCACCGGCGAGGTCATGGGCATCGACTCGGTCTTCGGCACGGCGTACGCCAAGTCGCAGGCGGGTGCCTACGGCCCGCTGCCCACCAAGGGCCGCGCGTTCATCTCGGTCGCCAACCGCGACAAGCGTTCGATGATCTTCCCGGCCCGTGAGCTGGTCGCGCACGGCTTCGAGCTCCTCGCCACCTCCGGCACCGCCGAGGTCCTCAAGCGCAACGGCATCAACGCCACGGTGGTGCGCAAGCAGTCCGAGGGCCCCGGCCCGGGCGGCGAGAAGACCATCGTCCAGTACATCCACGACGGCGAGGTCGACCTCATCGTCAACACCCCCTACGGCACCGGCGGCCGCCTCGACGGCTACGAGATCCGTACGGCGGCCGTGGCGCGGTCGGTCCCGTGCCTGACGACGGTCCAGGCGCTCGCCGCCGCCGTCCAGGGCATCGACGCCCTCAACCACGGAGACGTGGGCGTCCGCTCGCTCCAGGAACACGCGGAACACCTGACCGCGGCCCGCGACTAGCGGCCCTGAGGGGGACACCGGAAACGGTGTCCCCCTCTTCGTGAGGACACCCATGTCGTCGTGAGGAACCATGTACAAGATCTTCTTCAACCTCGTCTTCCAGCGCATGGACCCCGAGAAGGCCCACCACCTGGCCTTCCGCTGGATCCGCCTGGCCGCCCGCGTCCCCGTGCTGCGCACGTTCGTCGCGGCCGCCCTCGCGCCCCGCCACAAGGAGCTGCGCATTGAGGCCTTCGGGCTGCGCATGCACGGCCCCTTCGGCCTGGCCGCCGGCTTCGACAAGAACGCGGTCGCCGTCGACGGCATGGCGATGCTGGGCTTCGACCACATCGAGATCGGCACGGTCACCGGGGAGGCCCAGCCGGGCAACCCCAAGAAGAGGCTGTTCCGCCTCGTGCCGGACCGCGCGCTCATCAACCGCATGGGCTTCAACAACGAGGGCTCGCTGGCCGTGGCGGCCCGGCTGGCGTCCCGTGAGCCGGTCTTCAAGACCGTGGTGGGCGTCAACATCGGCAAGACCAAGGTCGTTCCGGAGGCGGAGGCCGTCGGCGACTACGTGAAGTCCGCCGAGCGGCTCGCGCCCTTCGCCGACTACCTCGTCGTGAACGTGTCGTCGCCCAACACGCCCGGCCTGCGCAACCTCCAGGCCGTCGACCATCTGCGTCCGCTCCTGACCGCCGTGCGCGAGGCCGCCGACCGCATCGTCGCGAACCGCCGGGTCCCGCTCCTGGTCAAGATCGCGCCCGACCTCGCCGACGAGGACGTCGACGCGGTGGCCGACCTGGCCGTCGAGCTCGGGCTGGACGGCATCATCGCCACCAACACCACCATCGCCCGCGAGGGCCTGAAGTCCGAGGCCTCCCTGGTGAAGGAGACGGGCGGGCTCTCCGGAGCGCCCCTCAAGGAGCGCTCCCTGGAGGTCCTCAGGCGCCTGTACGCGCGCGTGGGCGACCGGATCACCCTGGTGGGCGTCGGCGGCGTCGAGAACGCCGAGGACGCCTGGCAGCGCATCCTGGCCGGTGCCACGCTGGTCCAGGGCTACAGCGCGTTCGTCTACGAGGGCCCCTTCTGGGGCCGGGCCATCCACAAGGGCCTCGCCGCACGCCTGCGCACGAGCCCGTACGCCACCCTCGCCGACGCGGTCGGCGCCGACGTGAGGAACACGGCATGACCTCGTACGAGCCCTTCGGTGCCCGCCTGCGCCGCGCCATGGACGAGCGCGGCCCGCTGTGCGTGGGGATCGACCCGCACGCCTCGCTGCTCGGCGAGTGGGGCCTGAACGACGACGTGGCCGGCCTGGAGCGGTTCAGCCGCACCGTCGTCGAGGCGCTGTCCGACCGGGTCGCCGTGTTCAAGCCCCAGAGCGCGTTCTTCGAGCGCTTCGGCTCGCGCGGGGTCGCCGTCCTGGAGAAGACCGTCGAGGAGGCCCGCGCGGCCGGTGCGCTGGTCCTCATGGACGCCAAGCGCGGCGACATCGGCTCGACCATGGCCGCGTACGCCGAGGCATTCCTGCACAAGGACTCGCCGCTGTTCTCGGACGCGCTGACCGTGTCGCCGTATCTCGGCTACGGCTCGCTGTCCCCGGCGGTCGCGCTGGCGCGGGAGAGCGGCGCCGGTCTGTTCGTGCTCGCGCTGACCTCCAACCCGGAGGGCGGCGAGGTCCAGCACGCGGTCCGCGCGGACGGCCGGAACGTCGGCGCGACCATGCTGGCCCATCTGGCCGCCGAGAACACGGGGGAGCATCCCCTGGGGTCCTTCGGTGCCGTCGTGGGCGCCACGCTCGGCGATCTGTCGTCCTACGACCTGGACATCAACGGCCCGCTCCTCGCACCCGGTGTCGGCGCCCAGGGGGCCACTCCGGCCGATCTGCCCCGCGTCTTCGGGAAGGCGATCGGCAATGTCGTCCCGAACGTCAGCCGGGGTGTGCTGCGGCACGGTCCGGACGCCGGCGCGCTGCGCACGGCCGCCGAGCGGTTCGCGGCGGAGATCCGGGCGGCCCTGCCGACGGGTTGACGAGGTTCGATTTTTTCGTTCGAGTCCTCCGACGAGTGGTTCGACCGGCGCTTCGACCGGTGCTTCGACGAGTGGTGCGAGGCCCGCTTGAGTCTGAATACATCCTCAAATCCGGGGCAGTATGTCAGGAATGTCCGACCTGGCGCAGGCTGACCAGGACTTTTCCGCTGTTCTCGCTGACTCTGGCGGAGTTGGCCGCTAGTCTCCGAGCAGAGTCAACGGGCAAGCGTGTTGCTCGTGGCTCCCCAGGTGTGGGGCGACTAGGTTCCTCACCGGTCCGTATCCGACAGTTCGACATCCGAGGTGACGTAGGCGTGGCTCTTCCGCCCCTTACCCCTGAACAGCGCGCAGCCGCGCTCGAAAAGGCCGCCGCGGCTCGCCGGGAGCGGGCCGAGGTCAAGAATCGACTCAAGCACTCCGGCGCCTCGCTCCACGAGGTCATCAAGCAGGGCCAGGAGAACGACGTCATCGGCAAGATGAAGGTCTCCGCCCTGCTCGAGTCCCTGCCGGGCGTGGGCAAGGTCCGCGCCAAGCAGATCATGGAGCGTCTGGGCATCTCCGAGAGCCGTCGTGTACGCGGCCTCGGTTCCAACCAGATCGCTTCGCTGGAGCGCGAGTTCGGCAGCACCGGTTCCTGAGCCCGGGCACCCCGGGTTTGCTGGAATAATCGCTGTATGAGTGAACGTCCGCGGCTGACCGTGCTCTCCGGCCCCTCAGGGGTCGGCAAGAGCACGGTCGTCGCCCATATGCGCAAGGAACACCCCGAGGTCTGGCTCTCGGTGTCGGCGACGACCCGCAGGCCCCGCCCCGGGGAGAAGCACGGCGTCCAGTACTTCTTCGTCACCGACGAGGAGATGGACAAGCTGATCGCCAACGGCGAGTTGCTGGAGTGGGCCGAGTTCGCCGGCAACCGCTACGGCACGCCGCGCGCGGCCGTGCTGGAGCGGCTGGAGGCGGGCGAGCCCGTCCTCCTGGAGATCGACCTCCAGGGCGCCCGGCAGGTTCGTGAGTCCATGACGGACGCCCAGCTGGTGTTCCTGGCTCCTCCCTCCTGGGAGGAGCTCGTGCGCAGACTCACCGGACGGGGCACCGAGCCGCCCGAGGTGATCGCACGCCGCCTGGAGGCGGCGAAGGTCGAACTGGCGGCTGAACCCGAGTTCGACGAGACCTTGGTCAACACCTCCGTCGAGGACGTGGCGCGCGAGCTGCTAGCCTTGATGGATGTGCTGTGATCGTCAACGGTCACTGACACTTATTCTTTCCCATCCATCGGAAGGTAGAGCGTGTCCTCTTCCATCTCCGCGCCCGAGGGCATCATCAACCCGCCGATCGACGAGCTCCTCGAGGCCACGGACTCGAAGTACAGCCTCGTGATCTACGCGGCCAAGCGGGCCCGCCAGATCAACGCGTACTACTCGCAGCTCGGCGAGGGCCTGCTGGAGTACGTCGGTCCGCTGGTGGACACCCACGTCCACGAGAAGCCGCTCTCGATCGCCCTCCGCGAGATCAACGCGGGTCTGCTGACGTCCGAGGCCGTCGAGGGCCCGGCGCAGTAGGACTTTCATATTGCAGTTGGCTTTTCCACAGGCCCGGCAGCGCGACTGTCGGGCCTGTGGTGTGTCATGGAGTCGTCGGTTCGTCGTCGGTTCGAGGAAGGGGAGACCTGGTGGACAAGCCGAAGGTCGTGCTGGGGGTCAGCGGGGGCATCGCCGCCTACAAGGCGTGCGAGCTGCTGAGAAGGCTCACGGAGTCCGGCCATGACGTCCGTGTGGTGCCCACTGCCTCCGCCCTGCAGTTCGTCGGCGCCGCCACCTGGTCCGCGCTCTCCGGCCACCCGGTCTCCACGGAGGTGTGGGACGACGTCCACGAGGTCCCGCACGTCCGCATCGGACAGCACGCCGACCTCGTGATCGTGGCCCCGGCCACCGCCGACATGCTGGCCAAGGCCGCGCACGGCCTCGCGGACGACCTGCTCACCAACACGCTCCTCACCGCCCGCTGCCCGGTCGTCTTCGCGCCCGCCATGCACACCGAGATGTGGGAACACGCCGCCACCCAGGAGAACGTCGCGACGCTGCGCCGCCGCGGCGCCCTGGTGATCGAACCGGCCGTCGGCCGCCTGACCGGCGTCGACACCGGCAAGGGCCGGCTGCCGGACCCCGCCGAGATCTTCGAGGTCTGCCGCCGGGTGCTGGCCCGGGGCGTCACCGAGCCCGACCTCGCCGGCCGGCATGTCGTCGTCAGCGCGGGCGGCACCCGTGAGCCCCTCGACCCGGTCCGCTTCCTCGGCAACCGCTCCTCCGGCAAGCAGGGCTACGCCCTCGCCCGCACCGCCGCCGCGCGGGGCGCCCGGGTCACGCTCGTCGCGGCGAACACCGGTCTGCCCGATCCGGCCGGTGTGGACGTAGTCCCGGTGGGGACGGCCGTACAACTGCGTGAGGCGGTCCTGAAGGCGGCGGCCGACGCCGACGCGGTCGTCATGGCGGCGGCGGTCGCGGACTTCCGGCCGCGGGACTACGCGACCGGGAAGATCAAGAAGAAGGACGGTCAGGACCCCGAGCCCGTCGTCCTGGTGCGGAATCCGGACATCCTCGCCGAGATCTCGGCCGAGCGTGCCCGCCCCGGTCAGGTCGTCGTCGGCTTCGCCGCCGAGACCGACGACGTCCTGGCCAACGGCCGCAGAAAGCTGGAGCGCAAGGGGTGCGACCTCCTCGTCGTCAACGAGGTGGGCGAGCGCAAGACCTTCGGGTCGGAGGAGAACGAGGCCGTGGTGCTGGGCGCCGACGGCAGCGAGACCCCGGTGCCGCACGGCCCCAAGGAGTTCCTGGCCGAAACGGTCTGGGACCTGGTGGCGCGCCGTCTCGCCTGAATGTTTCATTCGTTTCTCAGTCCTCTCAAACCTCTGCCACAGTGGCGTGGCGCCCCTGGCCAAGTCCGCTCGGAATTGGGCACAATGCCCGTGCCGCAGGTCACGGCGCTCCCGAGTGGCGAGACAGGGGGGCCGGTGGCCGAGCACGACCGATAAACTGTTCTCGGACGATGCCGGGCGCAGCCCCCGAGCCCGTCCGCCAATGATCAGCCAGCAGCCGCTGCAACCCCAGGGAGCGTTGTGTCCCGTCGCCTGTTCACCTCGGAGTCCGTGACCGAGGGCCACCCCGACAAGATCGCTGACCAGATCAGTGACACCATCCTCGACGCGCTGCTCAAGGAGGACCCGACGTCCCGGGTCGCCGTCGAGACGCTGATCACCACCGGTCTGGTGCACGTGGCCGGTGAGGTCACCACCAAGACCTACGCGCCGATCGCCCAGCTGGTGCGCGAGAAGATCCTGGAGATCGGTTACGACTCCTCCAAGAAGGGCTTCGACGGCGCTTCCTGCGGTGTCTCGGTGTCGATCGGCGCGCAGTCGCCCGACATCGCGCAGGGTGTCGACACGGCGTACGAGAACCGTGTCGAGGGCGACGAGGACGAGCTGGACCGCCAGGGCGCGGGCGACCAGGGTCTGATGTTCGGCTACGCGACGGACGAGACCCCGACCCTGATGCCGCTGCCGATCTTCCTGGCGCACCGCCTGGCCAAGCGCCTGTCCGAGGTCCGCAAGAACGGCACCATCCCCTACCTGCGTCCCGACGGCAAGACGCAGGTCACCATCGAGTACGACGGCGACAAGGCCGTCCGTCTCGACACCGTGGTGGTCTCCTCGCAGCACGCCTCCGACATCGACCTGGAGTCGCTGCTGGCCCCCGACATCCGCGAGTTCGTCGTGGAGCCGGAGCTCAAGGCGCTCCTGGACGAGGGCATCAAGCTGGACACGGAGAACTACCGTCTCCTGGTCAACCCGACCGGTCGCTTCGAGATCGGCGGCCCGATGGGCGACGCCGGCCTGACCGGCCGCAAGATCATCATCGACACGTACGGCGGCTACGCCCGCCACGGCGGCGGCGCCTTCTCCGGCAAGGACCCGTCCAAGGTGGACCGTTCCGCCGCCTACGCGATGCGCTGGGTCGCCAAGAACGTCGTGGCCGCGGGGCTCGCCTCGCGCTGCGAGGTCCAGGTGGCGTACGCGATCGGCAAGGCCGAGCCGGTCGGTCTGTTCGTGGAGACCTTCGGCACCGCGAAGATCGACACCGACAAGATCGAGCAGGCGATCGACGAGGTCTTCGACCTGCGTCCGGCCGCGATCATCCGCGACCTCGACCTGCTGCGCCCGATCTACTCCCTGACCGCGGCGTACGGCCACTTCGGCCGCGAGCTGCCGGAGTTCACGTGGGAGAAGACGGACCGCGTGGAGGCGCTGCGCAAGGCTGCGGGGCTGTAGGTCCGTAGCTGGTCATGGTTTGGCGCGAGGCCCGGTTCCCTTCGGGGGCCGGGCCTCGGGCTTGTCCGGCGACCCGGTCACCGTCATCGTGGGTGCGTGCCGTCGTCCCGGATCCGTTCGGCGGCGGGGCGGGGAGGCTCTCGGGGGGTGGGACGGGGTGCCGCAGCGCGAGTGGGATGTGCCCTTCCTCGGCAGGGGCGACGAACTGGAGCAGCTCAACGTCCGACTGCACCGCGCCCTGCACAGCCAACCGCAGCTCGTTCTGGTCGAGGGTCCCGCCGGCATGGGGAAGAGCTCGCTGGTCCGGCGCTTTCTCCACACGGCGGATCCCACCTGCGTCCTCATGCACGCCAGCGGCGAGGAGACCGAGACCGGACTGTCGTACGGCGCGCTGGCACAACTTCTGGCAGCCGTCCCCGAACCGCTGGACGAGCCGCTCGCCGGGCTCGCGCGCGGCGGGCGGGCGGGAACCCCGCTGCCCGATCCGATCACCGTGGGCTCGGCCCTCATCGATCTCTTCGGCGCCCTTCAGAACCGCAGCCCACTCGTCGTGGTGATCGACGACGCGCACTGGGCCGACACACCGTCCCTGCACGCCCTCACCTTCACGCTGCGGCGGCTGCGGGTGGACCGGGTGCTGACCGTGCTCGTGGCGCGCGACGCGACGGACCCCCGGCTCCCGGAGGGGCTGCGCCGGCTCCTCGGCGACGACTCGACCCTCAAGGTGACCCTGAAGGGGCTCGACGTCGACGACATCGTGCGGTTGAACGCGGAGCTGGGGCCCGTGCGCCTGCCGCGCTGGGCGGCCGTCAGGCTGCGCGGGCACACCGACGGCAACCCGCTGCACACCAAGGCCCTGCTCCAGCAGTTCCCCACCGAGGTGTTCACCGCGGACCGGGCCGCCCTGCCCGCGCCACGGGGGTACGAACGTCTGGTCACCGCCCGGCTGGAGGCGTGCACCCCGCAGGCACGCCGACTCGTCGACGCGGCGAGCGTGCTCGGCATGTCCAGCCCGCTGCACCTGGCCGCCGAACTCGGCGCTGTGCCTGAGCCGTTGGAGGCGCTGGCGGAGGCGATGCGGTTCGAACTGCTGGAGGAGGGCACGGCCGCCGACATTCCGCAGGCGCGCTTTCCCCATCCACTGTCGCGAGCGGCCGTCTACCAGTGCCTCGAGCCGTCGTTGCGCAGGCGGTTGCACCTGCTGGCGGCAAGCTTCGCGGACGACCTGGCCCTGCGCCTCCAGCACCGGGCTCGGGCCGCCCTGGGACCGGACCCGGGTCTGGCGGACGAGCTGGAACGGCTGGCCGGACTCCAGGCGGAGGAGGCGGCGTGGTCGGCCGCCGCGGCGTCCGCCCTGGCCGCGGCCCGGCTCTCCACCGACTCCACCGAGCGGGCGCCGCGCCTGCTGCGGGCCGTGGAACACCTGCTGCTCGCCGGTGACGTCGGCCAGGCGGCCCAGCTGGAGCACAGCGTGCGCGAGCTCGCCCCCGGTGCCGAACAGCACTACGCGCTCGGCCACCTCGCTCTCGCCACCGGCCGCCACGACGAGGCGCGCCGCGAACTCACCGCCTGCTGGGAGAGCTGCGACCCCCGGGCGTCGGCCGACACCATGCGGTCCGCCGCCGAACAACTGGCCTGGCTCTGCCTCATCGAGAGCGACGGACACGGCACGGTCGACTGGGCCGAGCGCGGCCTGGAGCTGCCGCCGCCGAGCCGGTCGACGTTCCTGAGGGACTCCCTGGCCCTCGGGCTGGCCTTCGCGGGCGAACACGAAAGGGCGCTGGCGGCCGTGGCCCATCTCCCCGTCACCGGCCCGCACGACCGTCCCGAGGAACGCGACGGACTGCTTGCCCGCGGCATCATCCACCTCATGAGCGGCGCCCTCGACACCGCTTGCCGCGACCTCAAGGAGACCTACGCCGCACACCGCCGGGGCGGGCTGCCGTCCACGGCGCTCGCGGCACTCGGGTTCCTCGCCGACGCCGAGTACCGGGCAGGGCGGTGGGACGACGCCGTCGCACACAGCACCCAGGCAGTCTCCCTGGCCGAGGACACCCAGATGTCGAACGTGGCCCTGATGCACGCGTTCGCGGCCGCCCCCCTCGCCGGCCGGGGCCGCTTCCGGGCCGCGGAGGCGCACGCCCGGGCGGCCGTCGCACACGCCCGGACCTTCGGGGACGTCAACGACGCCGTGATCGCCGCCACCGCACTCGCCCGGGTACGTGCCGCGCAGGGCGACCATCCAGCGGTCGTCGCCACCCTGCACCCGTTCCTCGACACCGGCAAGGTCCACCGCGACGCCCTCGACGAGGTCGGCCTCACCTCCTGGCGCGCACCGCTCGTGGAAGCCCTGGTCCGCACCGGCCGGCTGCACGAGGCCGACGAGGTGCTCCGCGCCTACGAGCGCCGTGCCGCCGACCGCGACCGCTGGCTCGACCTGGCCGCCGCCGCCCGCTGCCGCGGCATCCTGGAAGCCGTACGAGGCGATCCCGACGCCGCCGACGAGGCGTTCCGCGCCGGGCTCGACCACTGTGCGCGGGGCGAGCCCTGCTGGGAGCAGGCGCTGCTGCGACTGTCGTACGGAACCTTTCTGCGCCGGGTCGGACGCCGGGCCGGTGCGGTGAGCGAACTGGAAGCCGCCTGGGCCGATTTCCGACGGCTGGAGGCGGCGCCCCACATCGATCAGTGTCTGGCCGAGCTGGCCGCCTGCGGCCACCGGACCGCCCGCCCGGCGGACGCGGAGCGCCCGAACCTCACCGCGCAGGAACTCACCGTGGCACGGCTGGCGGTCCAGGGGCTGACCAACCGCCAGATCGCCCAAGAGCTGGTCCTCAGCGTCAAAACCATCGAGTACCACCTCGGCAACACCTACGCCAAGCTCGGCATCACCTCGCGGATGGGCCTGGTGGCGAAGGTGGGTCCGCGGCCCTGACACGGCGGCCCCAGGGGACAACCCGGGGATTTCCCCGGGGCGGACGGAGGGCCGTCCCGCCTAGTTTTGCGGACGGACATTCCGGTCCCGGTGCTCGGGCCGAGCCCGGGACATCCGTGCAGGCGAAGGGAGACACGGTGTCCCTGAACGATCTCATCACCCCGGTCGGTGCCGACGAACTCGCGAAGTTCACCGGCAAGGGCGGCAAGGCCGCCGGGATCAACTACGACGTACCGCTGCCCGGAGCCTACGACTGGCGGCGGATCGTGCCGCTCGCGCTGCCTGCCGCGTGGTTCACCGACTTCGCGCGCCGCAGCGGTACCTCGCTCCTCCAACTCGGTGTGGTCAAGGGCGACGAGGGCCGGCTGACCGGCGTCGACCGGGACAAGCTGATGCAGCTCTACCGGCGCACGATGCCCACGACGGCGAAGCCGTCCCTGCGCCTGGTCGCCGAGGTGGGCGGGGACGTCAATCCGCTGCTCACGGGCCTGGACAACGCAGGACGGGCGGCCGAGGCCCGGCAGAGCGTGCGGGACCGGCTGCTCGAACGCCGGCAGCTGAACGCGGAACCCGAGGACGTGGTGGTGCAGCGCACACGGGTCGACTCCTACCTGGAGAAGCTGGCCGACCGCGAGGCCACCGTCATGGTCCCGGCCAACCAGGCGACTGCCTCGATCACCCTGCCGGCTGCGGGGCTCGGGGACAGCGTGGCCCCCGTGGCGGTCGACCCGGTGGCCGCCGCCCAGCCCCGGCTCGCCCTCGTCGAGACGTGGGAACTGCGGTCCTTCCTCGGGGACTACGGGCTCGGCCGCACCCTCCAGACCTTCTCGCTGCTGCCCGGTGAACGGCAGACCATCACCGTGGAGACCTGGCGCACCTCGGCGGCCACCCGTGAGGACTCCTCGTCGGTCTTCGAGTCCTCCGACTCCGCTGCCCAGACCCGCTTCACCTCGGCACTCGTCGAGGAGTCCGGTGCGGCCTTCCAGGACCAGGGCGGCTGGGCCCTGTCCGTGAGCTCCTCGGCCAAGGCGAGCGTGCACTTCCTCGGCCTGGTCGACGTCGAGGCCCGCTTCGACTCCGCCTTCGCCGCCAACCACCAGGAGGCCAGCCAGCGCTGGGCGAGCTCCGTCAGCCAGACCGCGCAGGACCACGCGGCCCAGGTCAACAACAGCCGCAGGCAGAGCGCGGAACACACCGACCAGGTGAGCACCGCCTCCGGCGCGAGCAGCACCGTCGTGCGCGAGATCAGCAACACCAATCTGCGGCGCGTGCTGAACTTCGTCTTCCGCGAGCTCAACCAGACCTACGAGACGCACATCGTGCTGCGCGACATCAAGGTCGCCTTCTTCAACGGGCGGCTCGGTTCCGCCGAGATCGTCGCGCTCCCCGACCTTGCCAGGCTGCTGGAGCGTCATGTCGTCGAGCCCCAACGAGCGGAGGTCGCGGCCAGGATCCTGTCGCTGTGCGCCGAACGGATCGACGCCGACGGCGACATCGTGACGACGCTCCAGGTGGGTCGTGACCCGCGTGGGGTCCGCTACGACTGGGAGTCCGCTCGGCTGGACGAGACGGGGCGCGTGGCCACCGAGAACCCCGATCCGTTCCACGGTGGCGCCCGCTGGCGGTTCCGGCCGGTCAAGACGGTCGCCGGGGCGCCACAGGAGCTGAACGGTGTGGTGATGGACCGCACCGACGTGGTGCTGCGCACCGACAACCTGGTCGTCGAGGCGTTGCTGGGACAGGCCGACGCGCTGGACCCGTACGCCGCCGCCCTTCAGGCCCTCGACCTCACCAACCGTCAGTCCGAGACCGCCGCACGCGACGGCGCGACCCGTCGCACCACCGACGCCCTCGGACTGGTGGCGGCGCAGAAGGAGGACCAGCGGATCGACGCCTGGCAGAAGCTGTTCCCGGAAGAGCCGGACATCGAGGTCGTGCCCGTGGGCGCGGTGAGCCACAACGGCGACGCCTCGCACGACTAGGGACACGCTGCCATGTCGGACACCAACGAGCCGTACGACGGTGTCGTCGTCTTCGACGAGTCGGAGAGCGTGCCGATCGTCGGGCGGGTGCCGTCCGCCTACGCCGAGGTGATCGTCTTCGACGACTCCGACGCCGAGATCATCATGGCGGACCCTCCCGCTTCCGACGGCGACCCAGCGGTCCTGGACGTCCGTGAGGAGGTGCTGGCCGAGCCGCCGGCCCGCCGGGAGCAGCCGTACCGCCGGGTACTGGAGGACCCGTTCGAGGGGCAGCGCAGCGAGGTCGTGGCGCCCGCCCCGGCCCGGGTGCGCACCACCGGGCCGCAGGATCGCCCCGACTGGTGGCCGGAGGCGACGGGCATCTCCTTCGAACTGCGGGACGCCTGGCTGCTTCCGCCGCCCCAGGACATCGACACCGAACTGCCCCTTCCGCAGACCCAGGTGCTCAGCTGGCTGCGGGCCCATCGCGAACTGATCGATGCGGCGGCCCGCAGACGGGGCATCGACCGGCGGGCCATCGCCGCCGCGATCGCGTGGGAGGCACTGGTCAACGTCCGCAGCGCGTCCTGGCGTGCCGTCGGGCCCGGAAAGGTGCACGTCGACGCCGACGTCGTGCGGGAGACGGAGGCGGCCGGGTACCTGCCGCGGCGGACCTCGGCCGAGCGGGAGCGGATCCTCGCCACGCCGGCCGGAGCCGTCGACTACATCGCGGCCGTCATGGCCGCGAAGGCGGACATCGCCGCGGTCTTCGGGTTCGACATCCGCGGGCGCGTGGACATCCTCACCAACGAGTACCAGGGCCGCAGCCTCCGGGAGTGGACCGAGCACCTGCTGGACAAGCGCGGCACCACCCTGGAGGGGAAGAACTCCATGGCCGTCTGGTCCCTGCGCCATCTGCACTACGTGGAACTCGCCGGCGACAAGCAGGCCGCACCCTGACCGAGGTCGCGCCCGGCCCCGCCGAGGGGCTCGGGCGCGGCCGCCTGTCAGTGGGGTCTGGTACCAATGATGCTGTGAGCAGCGAGAACGAGGGGGCGGAGCGCTCGGGGGAGGCCGGGGCGCCGGAGCAGCTTGCGTTCATTCGGGAGAGTGTGCGCAAGGCCAAGGTGCCGCGGGCCAAGCCGCGGACCTGGCGGGGGGCCGCGCTGGCCAAGGAGTTGCCGGTGGCGCGGGTGCTGGTCGACAAGGGGGTGCTGCATCTTGATCGGTACTTCGACTACGCGGTGCCCGAGGAGCTCGACGCCGACGCACAGCCGGGGGTGCGGGTGCGGGTGCGGTTCGGGGCCGGGCGGGGGCGGGTCAGGGACGGGCGGCGTGAGGGCGGGGGCCTGATCGACGGGTTTCTGGTCGAGCGGCTCGCCGAGTCGGACTACTCCGGGCCGCTGGCCGCGCTCGCCCAGGTCGTGTCGCCGGAGCCGGTGCTCAGCGAGGAGCTGCTGGGGCTCGCCCGCGCCGTCGCCGACCGGTATGCGGGAAGCCTCGCCGATGTGCTCCAGCTCGCCGTGCCGCCTCGCAGTGCCCGGGCCGAGCAGCGCCCCTCGCCCGCGCCGCTGCCGCCGCCCGGGGTGCCCGAGGTGGGGTCCTGGGGGCGGTACGAGCGTGGGGGCGCGTTTCTGGAGTCGCTGGCCTCGGGGGCTGCGCCCCGCGCGGTGTGGAACGCCCTGCCCGGGCCGGAGTGGAGCGAGGAGCTGGCGCGGGCCGTCGCGGCGACCCTGGCCTCCGGGCGCGGTGCCCTGGTCGTCGTACCGGACGGGCGGGCCGTCGCTCGGGTCGACGCCGCGCTGACCTCGGTGCTGGGGGAGGGGCGGCACGCGGTGCTGACCGCCGATGCCGGGCCGGAGAAGCGGTACCGGGAGTGGCTGGCCGTACGGCGGGGGGCCGTGCGGGCCGTGGTCGGGACGCGGGCCGCCATGTTCGCCCCCGTGCAGGATCTGGGGCTGGTCGCGCTGTGGGACGACGGCGACGACAGCCACAGTGAGCCGCACGCCCCGCAGCCGCATGCGCGTGAAGTGCTGTTGCTGCGGGCCGCTCAGGACAAGTGCGGCTTCCTGCTCGGTAGTTGGAGCTGCACGGTGGAGGCCGCGCAGCTGGTGGAGAGCGGGTGGGCGCGGCCGCTCGTCGCCTCGCGGGAGCAGGTGCGGGCGGTCGCTCCGCTGGTGCGGACCGTCGGGGACCAGGATCTCGCGCGGGACGAGGCCGCGCGGGCGGCCCGGCTGCCGACGCTCGCCTGGCAGGCCGTCAGGGACGGGCTGCGGCACGGGCCGGTGCTCGTGCAGGTGCCACGGCGGGGGTATGTGCCGCGGATGGCGTGCGCCAACTGCCGTGCGCCGGCGCGGTGCCGGCACTGTTCCGGGCCGCTGGAGGGGCAGGAGTCCGGAGCCGCTCTGCGGTGCGGGTGGTGCGGGCGCGAGGAGGCTGCCTGGCACTGTCCCGAGTGCGGGGGGTTTCGGCTGCGGGCCCAGGTGGTGGGGGCTCGGCGTACCGCGGAGGAGTTGGGGCGGGCGTTTCCGGCCGTTCCGGTGCGGACGTCCGGGCGTGAGCATGTGCTGGACACCGTGCCGGGGGCGCCGGCGCTGGTGGTGAGTACGCCGGGGGCGGAGCCGGTCGCCGAGGGCGGGTACGCGGCGGCGCTGCTGCTGGACGGGTGGGCCATGCTCGGTCGGCCCGATCTGCGGGCCGGGGAGGACGCGTTGCGGCGGTGGATCGCGGCGGCGGCGCTGGTGCGGGGGCAGGGGGCCGGGGGGACGGTGGTGGTCGTCGCCGAGCCGACCTTGCGGCCCGTGCAGGCGCTGGTGCGGTGGGATCCCGTGGGGCATGCGGTGCGGGAGTTGGGGGAGCGGGCGGAGTTGGGGTTTCCGCCGGTGTCGCGGATGGCGGCGGTGTCGGGGACGGGGGAGGCGGTGGCCGGGTTCATGGCGGCTGTGGAACTGCCTGCGGAGGCCGAGGTGTTGGGGCCTGTGCCGTTGCCGGTGACGGGGGTTGGGGGGCCTCGGAGGGTGGGGGCGCCGCCGGTGGGGGAGCGGTGGGAGCGGGTGTTGGTGCGGGTGCCGCCGGGGCGGGGGGCGGCGTTGGCCTCTGCGTTGAAGGCTGCGCAGGCTGCGCGGATGGCTGCGGGGAGGGGGGACGGGGTGGTGTGGGTGCGGGTGGATCCGCCTGACATTGGGTGACGGTTGGTTGGTCGGGTGCGGGTGGTGGTGGGTTTTTGGGTTTCCCACCTGCCCACCCGTGCGGCTTTCATCGTCGGGTGCGGGTGGCCCCTGTGGGGGTGGAGCGCCGTCGGCGGCCGGCGGGTTGCGGGTGATCGGTGGCCCGCTGTTCGTTCGGCTTGGGCGGGCTGGGCATGCGGATGCCCTCCCCGGTGTGGGGAGGGCAGGGGTGGGGTGGGGTCAGCCGTTGCGGGGGGCGGGGAAGGCTGTGGGTCTGGGGTCGTCTCGGAGGGTGGGGCTGCCTGCGGTGGGCTGGGTCGGCATGGAGCGGGCCGCGGGGACCGTGGGGACCGACGGGACCGTGGGGATGCCGGTGTTGACGCTGACCGTGCGGGTTCCGGTCGGCTCCGGGGTGCGCTCGGTCTCGGTCGTGGTCTGGGCCGCGGCCCTGCGGGCGCCGTAACGGCGGTGGACCGCCTGCTTGGTGACCCCGAGGGCGGAACCCACCGCGTCCCACGAGAAGCCGAGCGAGCGGTCGAAGTCGACCGCGGCCGTCACCAGGGTCTCGACGCTGTCCCGCAGCTCCTGCGCGAGACGGACCGTGGGGGCGGGAGCGCGTCCGTAGACGACGAAGCCCGTGGAGGGACCGGAGCGGCGCGGGCGGTAGACGTTGCCCAGCTGGGCGGTCAGCGTGCGCAGTGCGTCCACCTGCCGGCGGACCCGCTCGATGTCCCGCACCAGCAAGTGCAGGCTGGCCCGAGCCTGGGCGTCGTGGGTTGCGTGGTCGGCCATGAACAAGCCTCTCGAACCGGCGTTGAAAAGGATGGGGCCGCGATCGCGGCCCGTTGTGGTCAACTCTTTCTTGACCAACGCGTGTACGCGCCGCTGGTCACGCAATGGGGGCGTACCGGCATATGCGTGCGCCGGGGGTGGGGGGTGCGCGCCTTGGCCCAGGGGGCGGGGCACCGCGGTGGGGGTTGCTAGCGGGGCGTGGGCGTGGCTCGCCATAGACTTGTGCGTTGCCCGTCGTCACCCTCGTCCGAGAGGTCCCGCCCACCCATGAAGCTCGTCTTCGCCGGTACTCCCGAGGTCGCCGTTCCCGCTCTGGACGCTCTCATCGCCTCCGGGCGGCACGAGGTCGCCGCCGTCGTCACGCGGCCGGACGCGCCGGCCGGGCGGGGGCGCAGGCTGGTCGCGAGCCCCGTCGCGGAGCGGGCCGAGGAGGCGGGGATCGAGGTGCTCAAGCCCGTCAAGCCGCGGGACCCCGAGTTCCTGGAGCGGCTGCGGGAGATCGCCCCCGACTGCTGTCCCGTCGTCGCCTACGGCGCCCTGCTGCCCCGCGTCGCCCTCGACATCCCCGCCCACGGCTGGGTCAACCTGCACTTCTCGCTGCTGCCCGCCTGGCGTGGGGCCGCCCCCGTGCAGCACTCGATCATGGCCGGCGACGAGATCACCGGGGCCTCGACCTTCCTCATCGAGGAAGGACTGGACTCCGGGCCCGTCTACGGCACCGTCACCGAGGAGATCCGGCACACCGACACCAGCGGTGACCTGCTGACACGGCTCGCCTTCGCCGGGGCCGGGCTGCTCGCCGCGACCATGGACGGGATCGAGGACGGCACGCTGAAGGCCGTACCGCAGCCGTCCGAGGGCATCACCGTGGCGCCGAAGATCACCGTCGAGGACGCCCGGGTGGACTGGACCGCGCCCGCGCTGCGGGTGGACCGGGTCGTGCGCGGATGCCACCCCGCGCCCGGGGCGTGGACGACGTTCCGCGGCGAGCGGCTCAAGCTGATCCAGGTCCAGCCGGCCACCGACCGGACCGATCTCGCCCCCGGCGCGCTCGCCGTCGGCAAGAACAGCGTCCACGTCGGTACGGGGTCGTACGGCGTTGAGCTGCTGTGGGTACAGGCGCAGGGGAAGAAGCCGATGAAGGCCGCGGACTGGGCGCGGGGGGTCCGGATCTCGGACGGGGAGAGCCTCGGCGGGTGACGCGAGGGCCCCGGCTGTGCGGCGGGTGCCTGGGTGGCTCAGCCATGCGCGGCCCGTGCCGGGTTGGTCCAGTGGCTCAGCCACGCGGTGCCGGTGTCTGAGTGGCCCAGTGGCCCAGTGGCCCAGTGGCCCAGTGGCTCAGCCACGCGGCCAGTGCCCGCCCGGCCAGGTGAACGCACAACCACGCCGCCACCCCGCCCGCCTGAGCCCGGGGCGCGTCAGCCCCGGGACCTCAAAGGGCCACGGCACCCCCCGCGGACGTACCCTTGGGGCGTATCCAGCCCTTATCCCCGGAGCACCTTTTTCGTGAGCGAGCAGCCCAGTCGGCCCGGCAGGACCGGAAAGCCCGGTAAGCCCGGCAAGCCCTACCGTCGGCCCCAGAAGGACCCCGTCCGCATCCTCGCCTTCGAGGCGCTGCGGGCCGTGGACGAGCGGGACGCGTACGCCAACCTCGTCCTGCCGCCGCTGCTGCGCAAGGCACGGGAGAAGGGTGGCTTCGAGGCGCGGGACGCGGCGCTCGCCACCGAGCTCGTCTACGGGACACTGCGCCGGCAGGGGACGTACGACGCGATCATCGCCGAGTGTGTCGACCGGCCGCTGCGCGAGGTCGATCCGCCGGTGCTCGACGTGCTGAGCCTCGGGGCGCACCAGTTGCTCGGGACCCGCATCCCGACGCACGCCGCCGTGTCCGCCACCGTCGAGCTCGCGCGGGTCGTGCTCGGGGACGGACGGGCCAAGTTCGTCAACGCCGTGCTGCGGAAGGTCGCTCAGGACGATCTCGACGGGTGGGTCGCCAAGGTCGCCCCGCCCTACGACGACGACCCCGAGGACCATCTCGCGGTCGTGCACTCCCACCCCCGCTGGGTCGTCTCCGCGCTGTGGGACTCCCTCGGCGGCGGACGGGCCGGCATCGAGCGGCTGCTGGAGGCCGACAACGAGCGGCCCGAGGTCACCCTCGTCGCCCGGCCGGGCCGGGCCACCACCGAGGAGCTGCTGCGCGAGGAGGCCGCGGCCCCCGGGCGCTGGTCGCCGTATGCCGTCCGGCTGGCCGAGGGCGGTGAGCCCGGTGCCGTCGACGCCGTACGCGAAGGCCGGGCCGGGGTGCAGGACGAGGGCAGTCAGCTCGTCGCGCTGGCCCTCGCGAACGCGCCCCTCGACGGGCGGGACGAGAAGTGGCTCGACGGGTGTGCGGGGCCGGGTGGCAAGGCCGCGCTGCTCGCCGCGCTCGCCGCCGAGCGGGGGGCCGTGCTGCTGGCCTCCGAGAAGCAGCCGCACCGGGCCGGTCTTGTCGCCAAGGCGCTGGCCGGGAACCCGGGGCCGTATCAGGTCATCGCCGCGGACGGGACCCGGCCGCCCTGGCGACCCGGCAGCTTCGACCGGGTGTTGATGGACGTGCCGTGCACCGGGCTCGGCGCGTTGCGGCGGCGGCCGGAGGCGCGGTGGCGGCGCCGGCCCGAGGATCTGGAGGGGTTCGGGCCGTTGCAGCGGGAGTTGCTCAGCACCGCGCTCGACTCCGTGCGGGTGGGTGGGGTCGTCGGGTACGCCACCTGTTCGCCTCATCTCGCGGAGACCCGGGCCGTCGTCGAGGACGTGCTCAAGCAGTGGCCGGCCACTGAACTGGTCGACGCGCGGCCGTTGTTCCCCGGGGTGCCGGAGCTCGGTGAGGGGCCGGACGTTCAGTTGTGGCCGCATGTGCACGGGACCGACGCGATGTACATGGCGGTCATTCGCAGGACGGGCTGAGCTAGTCGTTCGTCTGCCGCACCGTTTCGGCCGGTCGGGCGGTTTCCGGCGCCCCTGGGTGGGTTGACTCATCCCCCTCCTTGGCGAGGCTGTGCGGCCACCACACCTTGGAGCCCACGTCCAGGAACAGGGACGTCACCAGGACCGACCTCACGATGAACGTGTCGATGAGGACGCCCAGCGCCACCGCGAAGCCGATCTCCGCGAAGGCGACCATGGGGAGGGTGCCCAGGGCGGCGAAGGTGCCGGCCAGGACCAGGCCGGCGGAGGTGATGACCGCGCCGGTCGCGGCCAGGCCGGTGACCACGCCCGGTCGTGTGCCGCGGCGGGCCGCCTCCTCGCGGATGCGGGTGGTGAGGAAGATGTTGTAGTCGATGCCGAGCGCCACCAGGAAGACGAAGACGAACAGCGGGAAGTCCGTCGACTCGCCCGCGTAGTCGAAGATGTGGCGGAAGGCCAGGGCGCTGATGCCCAGCGCCGCCGCGAAGGACAGGATCACCGTCCCGATCAGCAGCAGCGGGGCGATCAGCGCGCGCAGCAGTCCGCACAGGATCAGCAGGACCACCGCGAGCACCAGCGGGATGATCACCAGGTTGTCGTGCGTGGTCGCCCTGTCCATGTCGAGCAGCGCGGCCGTGCCGCCGCCGACCTGGGCGTCGGCGTCCGGGATCGCGTGGACGGCGTCCCGCACCCGCTCGACCGTCTGTTTCGCGGCCTCGCTGTCGGCCGGGGCCGTCATCGTCGCCTCGAACAGGACCTTGCCCTCGTACACCGGTTTCGTGCCCGGCGGCAGGCCGAGGGACTCGGGCACGACGCCCCGGGTGCCGGCGACCGCCTCGCCCACCTGGCGTGCCTGGGCCTGGTTGCTGACGATCACCAAGGGGTCGCCGCTGCCCGCCGGGAAGTACTTCGCGGACACCTCCTGGCCGACGATCGAGTCGGGTTTCCCGGTGAACGCGTCGGCGTTGCTGATGCCCTCCGCGCGCAGCTGGATCAGGCCGAGCGAGCAGACCGCCAGGACCAGGGCGGTGATGATCCAGACCATGCGGGGGCGCTGGGCGATCCGGCGGCCGGTGCGCGCCCAGACGCCGGACTCGATGCGGTCGGGGTCGCCGAAGTGCGGGATCGCCGGCCAGAAGATCCAGCGGCCACAGATCGCCAGCAGGGCCGGGAACAGCGTCATCATCGCCAGCAGGGCGACCCCCACGCCGATCGCCGCGACCGGGCCGAGGCCACGGGTCGAGTTCATCTCGGCGGCCAGCAGGACCAGCATGCTGAGGATCACGGTCGCGCCGGAGGCGATCACCGCGGGGCCCGCACGGTGCAGGGCTCGGGCCATCGCCTCGTGGCGGTCCTCGTGGCGGTGCAGTTCCTCCCGGTAGCGGGCGACCAGCAGCAGGGCGTAGTCCGTCCCCGCCCCGAAGACGAGGACCGTGAGGATGCCCGCGCTCTGGCCGTTGACCGTCAGGCCCGCGTGTTGGGCCAGCAGGTAGATGAAGGCCTGCGCGGTGAACAGGGCGGCGACCACCGAGAGGAGAGGGACGAAGAGCAGAGTGGGGCTGCGGAAGGTGATGAGCAGCATGACGACGACGACGCCCATCGCCGCCAGCAGCAGCGTCGAGTCGATGCCCTCGAAGGCCTTGGAGAAGTCCGCGGAGGTGCCGCCGGGGCCGGTGACGTGCACGGCGAGTCCGTCGCCGCCCTTGCCCACGACGTCACGGATCGAGTCGACCGCGGGTGCGATCTCCTCCCAGCCCTTCTCGTCCATGGTGATCGGGACGAGGATCTGGGCCGCGCGCGGGTTGTTCTGCCGGTCGTAGACGGGGCCCCGGGTCTCCGCTCCGCGGATGCCGTGCGCCGTCAGCTGTTTGATCTCCGCGGCGTCCTTGGCGATCGTGGCCCGCTCCTGCGGCGTGAGACCGCTCTCGCGCGCGTAGACGACGACCGCGGGGATCTGCTCGGGCCTGAAGTCCTCCGAGATCTGGAGGACTTGGGTCGACTCCGCGGAGCCGGGCAGCCAGGAGGCCGCGTCGTTGTCCTGGGCGTCGGTGAGCTTGGAGGCGAGGGGTGCCGTCAGGAAGAGCACCACCAGCCACAGGCCCAGTACCACCCACTTCGCACGCCGTCCGCAGACGAAGTGCGCGATGCCTCGATTTCCGGTCATGGCCACCCCCGGCGCCACCAGTCGAGTCGATCAGCCGCCCAGCATGGCACGCACAGCTCGTTCACAACATCCGATGAACGGCTTAGGTCCGGACCGGCGCGCCCCGTCGCGCCCCGGCATGGGAGGCTTGGGGTATGGCCGCGCAGATCAATCCCAGCATCCTGTCCGCCGACTTCGCCCGCCTCGCGGACGAGGCGAAGGCGGTCGAAGGAGCCGACTGGCTCCACGTCGACGTCATGGACAACCATTTCGTCCCGAACCTCACGCTCGGGGTGCCGGTCGTAGAGTCCCTGGCCCGTGCGACGGACACCCCGCTGGACTGCCATCTGATGATCGAGGCCCCCGATCGCTGGGCGCCCCAGTACGTAGAGGCGGGGGCCTCCTCCGTCACCTTCCATGTGGAGGCGGCCGCCGCTCCGGTCCGGCTCGCCCGGGAGATCCGGGCCAAGGGTGCCCGCGCCTCCATGGCGCTGAAGCCCGCGACGCCGATCGAGCCGTACGAGGACCTGCTCCCCGAGCTCGACATGCTGCTGATCATGACCGTCGAGCCCGGCTT
The DNA here is from genome assembly GCF_042669125.1 of Streptomyces sp. NPDC057253. Taxonomy (NCBI): domain Bacteria; kingdom Bacillati; phylum Actinomycetota; class Actinomycetes; order Kitasatosporales; family Streptomycetaceae; genus Streptomyces; species Streptomyces sp. NPDC057253. The sequence goes on from NZ_JBHUXV010000109.1 coordinate 29,598, forward strand.
CGGGGGACAGGCGTTCCTCGACATCATGCTCCCCAAGATTCGCCGGACCCGCGAGTTGATCAGCAAGCACGGACTTGAGCTGTGGCTCCAGGTCGACGGCGGGGTCTCGGCCGCCACCATCGAGCGCTGCGCGGACGCGGGCGCCGATGTCTTCGTCGCCGGCTCGGCCGTGTACGGGGCGTCCGACCCGGCCGAAGCGGTACGTGCATTGCGCAACCAAGCGGAGGGGGCGACCGCCAAGGCGTCGTGGGCGTGCGACCACTGAGCATCAGGAACGTGAACGGCTCCGATCAGGGCTGATCAAGTGCGCCGGATCTGCGAGGATGAACGGCGAATCCAGAGTGTGAACAGCAGTGAGGAGATCGCCGTGTCGGGTATGTCGGCGGGCCGGTCAGCCATGCGGATGGGACCCGCTGAGCTGGTGCAGGCGGCGGCCATGGCCCGCCGCTTCTACCTCGAGGGCAAGTCCAAGATCCAGATCGCCGAGGAGTTCGGCGTCAGCCGCTTCAAGGTGGCCCGGGTCCTGGAGACCGCCCTCGAACGGGATCTCGTGCGGATCGAGATCCGCGTGCCGGCCGAACTGGACGCCGAGCGCTCCGACGCGCTCCGCGCCCGCTACGGCCTCAGGCACGCCGTCGTGGTCGAGTCCCCGGCCGATGTCGAGGACTCGCCCGATCCGGAGAACCTGGGGGAAGTGGCCGCCGACCTGCTCGGCGAGCTGGTGAACGAAGGGGATGTGCTGGGACTGGCGTGGGGCCGGTCCACCATCCACATGGCGGCGGCCCTCGACCGGCTGCCGCCCTGCACGGTCGTGCAGCTGACGGGTGTCTACGACGCCGGGACCGCCGAGCGCGGCTCGGTGGAGGCGGTACGGCGGGCCGCCCAGGTGTCCGGCGGGGACGCCCACCCCATCTACGCGCCGATGCTGCTGCCGGACGCGGCCACCGCGGCGGCGCTGCGCAACCAGACCGGGATCGCCCGGGCCTTCGAGTACTTCGACAAGGTCACGGTCGCCTGTGTCTCCATCGGCTCCTGGGAGCCCGGCATCTCGACGGTGCACGACATGCTCAGCGACGAGGAGCGCGGCCACTACGCCTCGCTCGGTGTCGCCGCCGAGATGTCCGCGCACCTCTTCGACGCCGAGGGCCGCCGGGTCGGGCGGGACCTGGGCGAGCGGTGCATCACCGTCAAGGCCGACCAGCTCCGCCGTATCCCCGAGGTCGTCGCGATCGCGGGCGGGCAGCGCAAGGCGGCCGCGATCGACGCGGTGCTGCGGTCGGGCCTCGTCACCAGCCTGGTGACGGACACCTCCGCGGCGGACTCCCTGATGACGGCGGGCCCCACACCGAAGCCGGCCCTCAACCGGGCGGATCCGGACGGGGCCTGACGGGCGGCCTGAAGGACGGAGCCTGAAGGACGGAGCCTGAAGGACGGAGCCTGAAGGACGGAGCCTGAAGGACGGAGCCTGAAGGACGGAGCCTGAAGGACGGAGCCTTGAAGGACAAGAAGGGGCGGTCACCGAACGGTGGCCGCCCCTTCCGCGTGCCTCAAGCCAAGACAGCGGGGTCTCCCGGACCACGCCTTGGAGGTTCGTCCCAAGGCCTCTCCGGCCGGTCTGGACGATTCGACCGTGGGTGACCGCACGCCCGACGTGGGAGAATGAAGTACGTGCTCTTTCCCCCTGGCTGACCTGACCGGGGGCCGCCTCCGATCGACTGGGATGTGCAGCACGTGCGTTTCCTCAACGACATCCAGCCCCCGTACGACCTGACCTACGACGACGTCTTCATGGTCCCGAGCCGCAGCGCCGTCGGTTCGCGGCAGGGCGTTGACCTCAGCTCACCGGACGGCACGGGCACCACGATCCCGCTGGTCGTGGCCAACATGACCGCCATCGCCGGGCGCCGGATGGCCGAGACGATGGCCCGGCGCGGCGGCCTGGTCGTCATCCCGCAGGACATCCCGATCGAGGTCGTCACCGAGGTCGTCTCCTGGGTGAAGAGCCGCCACCACGTCCTGGACACCCCGATCGTGCTGGCCCCGCACCAGACCGTCGCCGACGCGCTGGCCCTGCTGCCCAAGCGCGCGCACAACGCCGGCGTGGTCGTCGACGAGGCGGGCCGGCCCGTCGGTGTCGTCACCGACCAGGACCTGACCGGCGTCGACCGCTTCACCCAGCTGGAGGTCGTCATGTCGCGCGACCTGCTGCTCCTGGACGCCGGCATCGACCCGCGCGAGGCCTTCAACCGGCTCGACCAGGCCAACCGGCGCTACGCCCCGGCCGTCGACCAGGACGGCAGGCTCGCCGGCATCCTCACCCGCAAGGGCGCGCTGCGGGCCACGCTGTACACCCCGGCCGTCGACGCGCAGGGCAGGCTGCGGATCGCCGCCGCGGTCGGCATCAACGGCGATGTGGCGGGCAAGGCCAAGCAGCTGCTCGACGCGGGCGTGGACACCCTCGTCATCGACACCGCGCACGGCCACCAGGAGTCGATGATCACCGCGATCAGGACGGTCCGGGCGCTCGACCCGCAGGTCCCGATCGTGGCCGGCAACATCGTGGCCGCGGAGGGCGTCAGGGACCTCGTCGAGGCCGGTGCCGACATCATCAAGGTCGGTGTGGGCCCCGGCGCCATGTGCACCACCCGCATGATGACCGGCGTCGGCCGCCCGCAGTTCTCCGCCGTGCTGGAGTGCGCGGCCGAGGCGAGGAAGTACGGCAAGCACGTGTGGGCCGACGGCGGTGTACGGCACCCTCGCGATGTCGCCATGGCGCTGGCCGCCGGTGCCTCCAACGTGATGATCGGGTCGTGGTTCGCGGGGACGTACGAGTCGCCGGGCGACCTCCAGCAGGACGCGAACGGGCGGCTCTACAAGGAGTCCTTCGGCATGGCGTCCGCGCGGGCCGTGCGCAACCGTACCTCCGAGGAGTCGGCGTACGACCGGGCCCGCAAGGCCCTCTTCGAGGAGGGCATCTCCACCTCCCGGATGTTCCTCGACCCGGCCCGCCCGGGCGTGGAGGACCTGATCGACTCGATCATCGCGGGCGTCCGCTCCTCCTGCACCTACGCGGGCGCGAACTCCCTGGCGGAGTTCGCCGAGAAGGCCGTCGTCGGCATCCAGAGCGCGGCCGGCTACGCGGAGGGCAAGCCGCTGCACGC